>PHAF01000016.1 GCA_002841605.1 Firmicutes bacterium HGW-Firmicutes-10
CTAAGGGGTTACTTGAAATTCGCTCCTTGATGACCTCACGGGATCAATTTAAAGGACCTATGCTGTGGTTATTATATCACACAAGAAGCGATGTGCAAGCAGAAATTCAGATTTATTCTAAAACTGAAATCACGGTCGGATAGAAGGTTTCCTCGATATACTTCTTAACAGCCGCGGATGAAAGAGCTTGGATCAAGATTTTTGTTTTCTCGGCATTTTCCTTACCGGTTTGAACGACGATGATGTTGGCAAAGGTTTGTGCCGCAATGGAATCCTTATCTTCTGTAAGCAATACTTTACTAGCAATATTTGCTCCTAAAGCATAATTGCCGTTGATAACAGCAAAATTGACATCGACCAGCGTTTGAGCCAGTAAGGCTGCTTCGATTTCCACAAACTGTAAGTTGTAGGGGTTTTGATCGATATCCAGCGGTGTGACGTTAGCGTCCGCACCACCTTTTAAGGTGATGTAGCCATTGTCAGCCAACAAGCGCAATGCGCGTGCTTCATTGGTCGGATCATTGGGGATGGCTACGGTTGCACCACCGGCTTTTAATCCATCCAAATTCGCAGATTTGCCCGGATATAAACCCAAAGGTTCAAAATGCACGGCTAATACAGATGAAAGTTTTGTGCCTTTTTCATTATTGAATTTTGTCAGATATGGCACGTGTTGGAAGTAGTTGGCATCCAAATCGCCGGCATCCAACGCGGTATTCGGTAAAATATAGTCGGTAAATTCGATGATTTCCAAAGTATAACCAAGCTTAGCGACTTCAGCTTTGGCAACTTCCAGAATCAGTGAGTGTGGGGTTGGGGATGCGCCTACACGAATGACTTTGTCCTCTTTTTCTTGGGCATTGGTACATCCGGTCAGTACGATCAGTGTTAATAAAGCAATCAGTAAATTCTTTTTCATGTTTTTTCCTCTTTCCTACTACGCCCGGCGTCGATCCAGCCGGTTGGCGATAAAATTAAAACTACTTTGAATCAGTTGCACCATGATGATCATGATGACGATCGTCAACAACATGACATCGGTCTGATAGCGGTGTAAGCCATAGCGAATCGCGATATCGCCAAGACCACCGCCACCGACGACACCGGCCATCGCCGCATAGCCCACCAACGTGATCATCGTCAATGAAACCAGGCGGATCAGTGCAGGAACCGATTCGACCAAATACACTTTAACAACGATTTGCCACGGGGTTGCTCCCATGGTGATCGCTGCCTTTATCAAACCCTCATCCACTTCGGCTAACGCTGATTCGACCAGTCGTGCCACAAAAGGAATCGCTCCGACGACCAAAGCAACGATGGAAGCTTCAACGCCGTATGAACGCCCGACGATCAGTCGGGTAAAGGGAAATAAAGCAATAATCAAAATAATAAACGGGATGGAACGGACCGTATTGACGATACCGCTGAGCATTTTTTCGCCATAAACAAATGGCGCAATTCCATCTTTCTTCCAAATCGTCAGAAATACTCCGATCGGTAAGCCGCCAATCAATGCAAACAACGTGGACATCGAAACGATATACAACGTATCAAACGTCCCTTTTATAAGCAGATTGGTCATAACAGACCCTCCTGATAGCTCAACAGCAATTTTGTCATATCATGTTTGGGTGAAGCAAACACTTCACGGACAGAACCATCTTCCACAAATGAACCTTCATTCATCACGATCACCCGCTTACAGACGGCTTTAACTACAGAAAGTTCATGCGTGATGATGACGATGGTCACATTCGTTTTACGATGGATTTCAACCAATAAATCCAAAATCGACTTTGTGGTGATGACATCCAGTGCACTGGTAGGTTCATCACACAAAAGCAGAGACGGTGAGGTTGCCAGTGCCCGAGCGATAGCCACACGCTGTTTCTGACCGCCCGAAAGTTGAATCGGAAAGGCCTGTGCCTTACCGTTCAGTCCTACCAGAGAAATGAGTTCTTCGACCCGACTTTTAATCGCAGCTTTATCCATGTTCACCAGTTGTAGTGGAAAAGCGATGTTTTCGAAGACATTTTTCTGTTCGAGCAGATGGTACCCTTGAAATACGATTCCCAACTGGCGTCGCATTCGTAACAGATCCCGGCCTTTCAGTTTAAACAGATCCACATCATCCAGCCATATCGTTCCTTTATCCGGACGTTCGATCAGACTCAAATGACGAATCAGGGTGGACTTTCCGGCACCGCTTGAACCAATGATGCCTAAAAATTCGCCGTTGCTGATGGTTGCACTGACATCATTGAGTGCGACCAGCCGGCTATTCTCATTTTTGAAAGATTTCGTTAAATTTTCGATTCGAATCATCGTTCCCTCCAATAAAAAAACTCCCGTCCGTAAAGGACGAGAGTGCTCGTGTTACCACCTTTTTTCGCATACCTATCACTAGATACACCTTTTCAAGTACGCCGGAATCCGGTATATACTATATCGCGTTAACGGGCGAAACCGTCATAGCCTAAGGGATTCCTTCGGTATGCAACTCCAAGACCATTGTTCGGAAGTTTCCGACTACCCTTTTTCAGCGTCCGGGCTCTCTGTGAAACTTTCACTTCCTACTTTTTCTCTTCAACGTTTTTACGAGTGTAATAATATCATATACCGAAAGTTTGTCAATACTAAACTTTACATTTAATAAATTGAACTCGACAGTTGTTTTTATTAACTCGATCCACGTGAGAAAATCTAAAATTTTCGTGTAGTCTAAAATTCATATCTTTCAATTAGCTCAATTTCTTAACATTCAATGTGCGACTGGATGTTTTACCTTTACACCCACGTGTTTTGACTCTCATTCCAACATAACCCTGCACTTTTGTGCATTTTGACCAACCCTCTTTCAGGTTGTATAGTCACGATATCCAAACTTGCAATCACATCAATCAATCTTGCTTGTCATTTGATTTTCTAGCACGTAAAATAGGCCCAGAGCCAGTTTTTTTGGCAAAGGAGCGTTTTGTATGAGGAAATCTTTTAAAAGTTACGGGGTGTTGATGGGTGCCGTACTCATTCAATTGTGCATTGGCGGTATTTACACCTGGAGTTTGTTTAATCAGCCTTTGGCAGATGCATTCGGATGGAACAAATCCGATGTATTTCTGACATATTCCATTGCTATTTTCGTCTTTGCATTTGCTACGCTGTTTGCGGGCAGGCTTCAAGACCGCTTCGGCCCCAGATTAGTGGCAACCATCGGTATATCATTATACAGCGGCGGATTGATGCTGACTTCCTTGGCCAGTGAACTGTGGCAGTTATACATCACCTACGGGATCATTGCCGGGGCAGGTGTCGGTTTTGTTTATGTATGTCCCCTATCCACGTTGGTCAAATGGTTTCCTAAGCGCAAAGGGATGATTACCGGTGTTGCCGTGGGAGCTTTTGGCTTGGGAAGTCTGGTATTTAAGTCAGCCATCCAGTATTTCATATCTACTCTCGGTGTTTCACAAACATTCTTTGCCCTTGGTTTGATAAGCGCGCTGATCGGTCTGATCGGAGCTTCGCTTCTGAGTGTGCCACCTGCCGTTATAAATGTAAAAGGTATGGCGAATGCAACGATCGATCGCCAGTTTGCTCCGGGGCAGATGGTCAAAACCCGCTCATTCGCTCTTATTTGGATCATGTTTTTGTTCGCCAGCACCAGTGGATTGCTTGTGATAGGTATGGCGAAGGACATCGGTGTACAGCTAGCCGGATTAAGTGAGGATGTCGCTGCCAATGCCGTAACGATCATTGCATTGTTCAATGCCGGCGGACGCATCGGTTGGGGTACTCTTTCCGATAAATTCGGACGAATCCGTGTCGTTTCAATCATGTTTTTAATGACAGCGGCCGCAATGACTGCGATCAGTATCTTAACTTTATCCTATATCACCTTCTTCATTTCCCTGGCCATCATTGCCTTTTGTTTCGGTGGTTTTCTCGCTGTCTTTCCGACCATCACCAATGAGTATTTTGGTGTTAAAAACCTAGGTGCCAACTATGGCATCGTATATCAGGCTTATGGTTTGGCGGCACTGATGGGACCGCTGATCGTCTCTGCTCTTGGAAGTCTTAAAATGACCTTTCTGATTGCTGCCGTTTTAGCCGTTTTGGGTGCCATGCTCACCCGGATTACGCCTCGTCCTGATATCAGCGAAAGTTCATCCGGAGTATTGTCTTCACAGAATTAACTGAATTGGCGGAATATCCGCCTTTTTTTGTCAAAAAAACTCCGGAGAACCGGAGTCAGATAACTATTGGAATATTTTCGGTAAGAACTGCTTAAGCTTGTCTATCTGATGATTGACCACCAGTTCCATCGGGAATTCACATTCTTCAACGATTTGCTTGCAATAAGTGAAATTACCGACATCAAAACTGACATGAGCATCTGAACCGAAAATCACATGAGTGTTGTGTAGTTTGCAGGCAGCCAGCAACTGCTTGATCACTGTTTTGCTGTTGGATCTGGCTGAATAGCCATTCATCGAGGAGTTGTTGATTTCCAGCAGCACATTGTGCTCTTTGGCCGCATAAGCCAAAGCATCGTAGTCCAACGGATAACGTTCGTCATCCGGATGTCCGATCACTTGAATGCCTTCGATATCCATGACTTTGATCAGTGTTTCCGTGTTGGTTTTGATATCCCCAAACGGAATGCATGGCGGATGCAGAGATGCAATCGCATACTCGCATATATCCAATGTCCGTTGATCGACATCGATGGTCCCCTGATGGTCCATGATATTTACTTCAATCCCTCTTAAGACCCGGACCCCTTCAATTTCCTTGGGTAGTATCCGCATGTTGAGAAAATGAAATAAATGCGCTCCACCGGGCATTCCGGGTCCGTGATCACTGATTCCGACCATCGGCAAATGGATGCTCTTGGCATATTGTATGACTTCCTGCAGCGTGCTGTACGCGTGTCCGCTGGAAATCGTATGTACGTGTAAATCAATAATTTGTTTCATAAATTCCTCCGACAAAACCAGTATACACTGTTTTCAGATATTTTAAAAACATCTGTCAAAAGTAATCGCTTACAAAGTTCAAATTGTGGCAATCGCTATTATTTATCGTATAATGAACATTGAGGTGAACGTATGAATGAAACAAAAGCGATTTTCTTTGATGTCGATGGGACGCTTCTCGATTCTAAGACACACATCGTCCCCGCTTCAACGATAGAGACCTTGAAAATATTGAGGCAGCGCGGCCATAAAATAGCGATTTCAACCGGAAGAAACTTTGAGGCCTGCCAACAAGCCAAAGTCACTTCGATCATCGATTGGGATGGTTATGTGACCAGTAACGGACAGCAGCTGTATGATCAAAATCAGCAAAGCATTTATCAGTATGCGATGGATCCGGCTACTGTTAGGCAAATCGAGGAAATCGTTGTGGAAGACGGATTGAATATCCAATTCAAGTCACAGCCTGATTTTATGCGGTTTGAAGCGGATGAAAATGTAAAAGCCGCTCATGATTTTTTTAAACTACCCTATCCGACATTGGTAAAACCCTATCAAGAAGAAGATATCACCATGATATTGGTCTATGCTCCTAAAGGATATGATTATCAAAAGTTTATGAAACTTAATGGAACGTTAGTTATGCCCGGTGAATCCAATTACGCAGATATCGTCAGTGACAGTCATTCAAAATATACCGGTATCAAACATTTTTTGAGAAAGTGGGACATGCCGGAATCTTATATAGCATTTGGCGATTCTCTCAACGATATGGAAATGTTTCTTCATGCCGATATCAGTATTGCTATGGGCAATGGCAATGCATTTTTAAAAGAAAAGGCGACCATGATTACCGATTCGGTCCTTGAAGATGGAATCTATCATGCCTGTAAAATATTAAACCTGATCTGATTTATTTGACCCGTTTGGGTCTTTTCTTTTATAAAAAAACGGCATTGCCGTTAATTTAATCCATCTTTTTCTTTTTCTGTACCCCAAATAAGCAGTTGTTTCAGTTCTTCAATGAGCATATCATCAAGTTCGCCATTATAATCCGCAAATTCCTCTTCCGCAAAAATATCAAACAACATATAGGAAACCCGACATCGGTTGACTTTTTCAACGACCGCAACGGTCCCTTCGATCGGTACGATCGTAAGTTCACCAACGGAAAGATAGTTACTGTGAAGATTCACGGTCATTTCACTGACTTGATATTGACCCGGCATATCCAAAATCCGGATTTCCGGATGTTTTAACTGTTCGATAAACTGATGCATCGTCAATCGCAGTCCATCCTGCATTCCGCTGACCGCGATTGCCAGTGGCGGATTTTGATTTATAAACCGGATGAGCCGCTGACGTACTTGAGTACATCGATAGCTTGCCGTGAAAACATTGGCTTTAACATACAAAAGTTTCATAATCTCCTCCTGAAAAGTATTTTACCAATGTTCACTTAAATAAACAAAGCATATGCAATGAAAAAAAAGGGCTTTCGCCCTGTTATCTTGATTTAAAGAATCCCGGAATGTCCCCGTCATCTTCCTGGACTGGTTTCTCATTTCGAATGACTTCAACGACTTTTGCGGCTGATTGAACCGGTTGAATCAAACCGTTGGTTTTCGGTAAGTCAAATCCGGTCGCAATGACCGTTACGATGATCGAATCCCCGATTTGCTCATTGATCGCAACACCGAATATTATGTCGATATCTCCGCCTGCCGAATCACGGATATACTCCACAGCATCGCTCGCATCGAAAATCGTGATGTTTTCCCCGCCCGTCACATTGACGATGGCATTACGTGCACCACGGATTTGTGCTTCAAGCAACGGAGAAGTGATTGCACGCTGTGCGGCTTCCTGAGCTTTGTTATCACCGGCAGCCATACCGATACCAATCAGTGCCGTCCCCTGACCTTCCATGACCGAACGAACGTCTGCGAAGTCCAAGTTGATCATCGCAGGCACAGCAATCAAGTCAGTAATGGTTTGAACGCCTTGACGCAAGACATTGTCAGCTTCTTTGAAAGCCTCCACAAACGGGATGCGTCCGATGACTTCCAACAACTGGTTGTTAGAAACGATGATCAGCGAATCAACGTGCTCACGCAGTTCTTCCAAACCTTTCAAGGCTTGTTCCATACGCTTGCGCCCTTCAAAACTAAACGGTTTAGTTACGATACCGACAACCAAAGCACCACAGTCTTTCGCAACTTTGGCAAACAACGGAGAAGCACCAGTACCTGTACCACCGCCTAAACCGGTCGTTATAAATACCATATCGGCTCCGGTCATGGCAGCACGAATGTCTTCTTCACTTTCAACTGCGGCTTTACGGCCGATATCCGGATTAGCTCCGGCACCCAGCCCTTTGGTCGTTTCTTTGCCCAAAATAAGCTTGTTTTTGACCATGGATACATTTAATACTTGTAAATCCGTATTGCAGACAAAAAACTCAACTCCCTGCAATCCTTCATCCACCATGCGATTGACGGCATTACAACCGGCTCCGCCGATCCCAAATACCTTGATTTTAGCTACTTGATGATACTTATCTTCGTTCATTGTCGATCCTCCGGACGTTATTTCTTCGTTTCAAATATACCTTTAAACCGTTTGGGAAATGTTTCCTCACCGGAACCATCCTTGCCTTTACGGGCAGATATCATGGCATTAAATTCAAACAGGTTTATACTTCCTGCCGTCTTGCGACGCCAGACTTCCAAATCTTTGTACATATAGAATGCTCCAAGCAAAGCAGTAAATGCTCCATTGCGCACGCCCAGGGTTTCAGGGATGTATAAGTTCACCCGGGTTGCCAATGCAATTTGAAGTGCTTGACTAAGACCTTGAATGATGGCTCCTTCACCCGTCAAGACGATGGATGCCCGTTTAGCCGCAATGATCGGTTCGCAGGTTTTATTGACTTCGACGATCCATTGTTTGATGGATGGCCATAAAGCATCCATCAGCTGAGCCAGTGAGCACGTATGGGTCTGACCGTTTTGCGACCACATATAAATCGGTGCATCACTAGGTGCAGGACCGTCACACCGGCAATTGTAAATCATTAACCGGGACGCAACATCCAAAGGCACCTCAAAGGTTTCCTTGACTTTTGCGATCCACTCGCCAAAACCGGTATCCAGGATTTCAGAACTCAGCAGTTTGCCGCCCGAATATAAACACAGATGTGTCGTCAGTCGTTCCAATCGGATTGCAATGATGACGTCATCCGCTGACAACTCAAGCAGTGATGCCTCCTTGGCTAAACCAAAGGCGTCCAGTACGATGTCGATGATTCCCAGTCCGGCCTTTTCAACACATGCCGCAAGCCCGTAAGCCAGTTCCCGATTCGCCAGATATACTTCCGTTTCCATGACAAAGTGTTCTGCAGAGTCATGAATCGGTGCTTTTTTCATATTGATCCCGTTAACGATGTACTTGTTGACCATGACATTGATGACCTCTAAATCCGGTTCATAATCCATTCTCAGTACATCGGCATATGCCCTCTGAATATCGCTTTGCGAGATCCCGGTCGCCGGATTGCTAACTTCTTTGGTAACCCTGCGCATGACACGCTTTGAATCAACGGATGGAATTAACAAAAGGACTTGTTGAATCGATGCACCGATATTTTTCGAAGCATTCTCAACAGCCCGCTTGAGACTATTTACAATTTCTTTTTCGTTAGTGATCTCTTTGCCGTTATAACCCGAACATTCGACTCTTTCCGTCTTCAAAACCTGCAGACGGGTGTTATAGATTTCCGCCACAATCAGACGGATTTCGTGATCGGCGATTTCAACAGCTGCCAGAAGTTGCTTTTCCATAGCTATCAAATCCTCCCACAACCATACGAGTACATCATAGCACAAATGCTCTTGATAAAAAAGATTTTTATAATTCTAACCCGTGCAAATAACAGATAAAACGAAGCTGAAAACATATTGTTTGTACTTGCATTTTAAATAGACGTATGATATAGTTTACAAGCACAAATAAGACAAGAAAGGGGGGTTACGGTATGTCAAGAGTATGCGCCGTATCCGGTAAGAAGGCATTATCTGGAAACAAACGTTCACATTCACTGCGTGCTACACGTCGGAAATGGAATGTTAACCTGCAAAAAGTTAAAGTGATGGTCGATGGAAAGCCGCAAAAAATCCGTATTTCCGCCCGCGCCTTAAAATCATTGAAGGCTCAGCAAGCTGCCTAAAAAAACAAACGGTGTCAACCGTTTTTTTTATGCATCATTGCTCTGTATGATCAAGACTTTTCCATCCACACGGATAGTTGCTTCCTGATCAAGGATTTCATTACTGACAAGATATAAATCATTTTCATCGATGTTTTGATTTGATAAAGGATACTTCACTCCGGTCAACTCGATCGTTGAAGGGACACATGCAAAAATAGATAAATAGCGGTAACCCGCTTTTTTTATGGTTTTTTTGCCTTCAACTGCATAAATCAGATGATTTTCATCCCATAAACGCAATCTCACGTCACTTTTGACTAATCCGATATTGATCAATTGATGGTCAATGCGACCGTTCAACCCGCCACACAAGATCACTTCATCAAAATCTTTGACATATGCCAGTGCTGCCTGAGAATCAGTGACATCCTTGATCGCATTCAACATCACGATATCTTTGTTGTGCTGTTTGATCAGTTGCAGTTCTTCTTCTGTTACCGAGTCAAAATCTCCCACGGCCAAATCCATCGTTAATCCTTTTTGAGCACAAATAAGCGCTCCCCGGTCAATTCCGACCAGAAAGTCATATTCTAACTCAGGCAGTTGTTTAGCCATCGAAGCGACAAGCAAAGCTCTTAACATAAACTTTCTACCGCCGCAATGATATCATCCTTAAATACATAACTGCCCGCAACCAGCACATCGACACCTGCCTGCTTGCATAGTTGTCCTGTATGACCGTTGATGCCACCATCGACCTCAATCAAAGCTGAGGCCTGTTGCTGATCGATCAGTTTTCGCAATGTTGCGATTTTTTCCAGGGATTGTGGTATAAATGACTGACCACCGAAACCAGGTTCAACCGACATGATCAAAAAAAGATCCACTTGATCAATATAAGGTAAAAGCGTTTCCACCGGCGTATTGGGTTTAACGGTCAATCCCGCTTTGACTCCCCTTCCCTTGATCTTTCTGATTAAATCCATGATTCGTTGCGGTTCATTATCGAGTGCTTCCGTATGAAAGGTAATCATTTGTGCACCGGCGTCAATAAATACATCCGAGAAGAATTCGGGATCTTCCACCATCAGATGCACATCCAAAAACAAATGCGATGCCTTTCTGAAGGCTTTTAAAATATCCGGACCAAAGGTCAGATTGGGCACGAAATGTCCGTCCATGACGTCGAAATGAAGCCATTGGGCTTTTGAGGCATGCAAGTCACGCATCTGCTGTTCAAAGCAGCTGTAATCCAGGGATAATACCGATGGTGCGATGATAATCATAAAGGTCTCCTCTCATCCTCGATCATTTTTAAACATTCCACATAATTCTCATAGCGGATTTTCGATACTTCATTTTTGCTTACGGCTTCCTTGACGGCACAACCCGGTTCGTTTTCGTGCATGCAGTTACGAAACTTGCATTTACTCATATAAGGCTTAAAGTCCGGTACGATCCAACGGAAAATATCTTTATCGATTTGCGAGAAATCAAGGGATGAAAACCCCGGTGTATCTGCGACCCATCCCTGAGCAACGTAGTGCAGTTCGCTGTGACGGGTGGTATGTTTACCACGGCCCAGCGCTTTGGATATTTCTTGGGTGATCAGTTCAAAGGAACCATCGATCCGATTGATCAAAGATGACTTCCCCGCACCGCTTTGACCGGTCAAAACTGTAACTTTACCTTTTAGGGCTTCTTTAATATTATCGACAGGCATATCCCGGCCGGTAAAAAGTACTTTATAGTTCGCTCTTTGATATTCGGCAATGATGTCATAAACCGGATCATCCGTCGGAAGCAAATCACATTTGGTTACAACGATGACCGGTTCGATATTGGCATAACTGATCAGAAAAATCAGCCGGTCCAGCAGAGTCGGCGAAAAATCCGGTTGAATCAAAGATGTCACGATCATCGCTTGGTCGACATTGGCAATCAGCGGACGCGTCAGCTCATTGAAGCGTTCTTCAACAAACTGAATCCCCCATTTGTCCTCGAGTCGGTCGACCTGCACCCAATCACCGACGACCGGCGATTTTTTCAAGCGAAGTTTACCCATAGCAATGGCCAAAAGCCGCTCGCCATCCTCGGTGAATACGGTATACTGATTGGAAATGATTTTAATGATTCTTGCTTTTGGCATGCATTCTCCTTAGTAGTAGTACAGAATAATCGATGAATCTTCATATTGGATGTAAAGACTGCCGACTTGCGGGGATACGGAAGTGACGACATTGTATTCAATTTCTGCCAGTTGCTCTTCTGTGAGTCCTTCGGTAGACAACTTGGTTAATGTCACTTTCAATCCCAACTCTTCGATCATACGGGATGCTTCATTGATTCCCATTCCAATGATCGTCGTTGGTACGACCCATTCGACATACGATGCAACGACCAGTTTGATTTCATAGCTTCTTCTTGGATCAAGTTTATCGCCTGCCAATAATAATTCCTGACGAATGATCGTTCCCGGGATCACGGTCGTTGATTGCTCATTTTCACTTCGGATCGTGATACGCGTTCCAGCCAGCATCGCCCGGGCTTCATCCAGCGTTTTACCGGTATAATTATCAACGACAAAATAGATTCCTTCGGATATCGTAATGGTTACTGCCGTACCTTTTTCTACCTGAGTTCCAAAAGCCGGACTGTATGTAACTATTTTCCCGCTCGGTATATCTTCAGTCAATTTGTACTGAATATTGCTTGAAATCGCTAACCCTTTTTCTTCCAAAGCAGCTTTGGCTTCAGCATATGTTAAGCCGGATAAATCCGGGACATTGGTATATCGACCTTCGATCGGTCCTTGATCAAACATCGTAAAAATCGCAAATGCAAGTAGGATGACGATAACACTAATTCCCAAAGCCGCGGATATCGTTGCAAAAGCAGACTTGGTTTCCACGGGTGGTTCTGCGGATGAAACTTGATTGATCACGATGGTCGAACTGTCCATATCTTCATCAATCAATGCGATTTTCGCTTCTTTCGCCCGAGCCGCACTTAGACAGGTCGATAAATCATCGGCCATATCTTTGGCAGATTGATATCTCAAGTTTTTATTTTTAGCAGTGGCTTTTAAGATAATATTTTCCAAAGATTGAGGTAAGGTCGGATTAAACTCACGGATGCTCGGTATTTCTTCGCGCATATGCTTGATCGCGATTTGTACCGGTGCTTCACCGTTAAAAGGAACTTCCCCTCGCAACAACTCATATAAAACGATACCTAAAGAGTATACATCGCTTTGATTGCTGGCGGCTTCACCACGCGCACATTCCGGTGCCAGATAGTGAACCGACCCCATGACCGCGTCCGTCTGTGTCAGTTGCATGGCATCCTGTGCCAAGGCAATGCCGAAATCCGTAATTTTTACGGTACCATCATCCTTGACCAAAACGTTTTGCGGTTTAATGTCGCGATGAATGATATTTTTACGGTGTGCTTCGGAAATGGCCGCAATCAGTTGTTTCATGATCGCCAGAGCTTCTTCTTTTTCCATCGCCCCACGCTGTGAAATAAGCTGTTTTAATGTCTTGCCGCGCACCACTTCCATGACGATGAAATGCTTTCCGGCCTCTTCACCGACATCATAAATCTCGACGATGTTGGGATGGTTCAGCGTACTGGCTGCATTGGCTTCACGCTTAAATCTCAGCAGTGAAACAGCGTCGGTCGAAAGTTCGCCGCGCAAGACTTTGATGGCAACTTCACGGTTGAGCAAGGTATCCATTGCCAGATAAACATCGGCCATACCGCCTTCGCCTAATCGCGAAAGTATCATGTAACGGTTTTTAATCATTTCACTCATGATCATCACCTCGCAAATCACCGAGAATGACAGTCGTATTATCATAACCTCCGGCACTGTTTGCCATGCCGATAAGTGTACGCACCTTATCTTCAAGATTCGCATCTGATTGAATCGTATGGTATATATCGGTTTCATCGACATACCCGTGCAATCCGTCAGAACAAAGCAATATCGTATCATATTGATTCAAAATTTCGAATATATCGATATCGATTTGAATGCCGATGCCGATCGCATTAGTCAGCATGTTTCGGTTGGGATGACGGTTTGCATCTTCTTTTCTGACTTTTCCAAGTTTCACAAGTTCATTGACCAAGGAATGATCATCGCTTAACTGGATGAACTCTTCGTTGATGCCATAAATACGGCTGTCTCCGACATTGGCACCGATCATGCCATAGGCAGAAAAAATAACCGCAACCATGGTCGTTCCCATCCCCTGATAATCCTCGACATTGCGCGACAACGCAACGATATGCTGATTCACTTCGGCGATGGCACTTCTCAGCCATGACTTGACATCTTCTTTATCGGAAAAATGATCTTTCTTGACAAACAAATCATCCATCATTTTACAGGAAACCGAAGAGGCGATATCGCCTGCCCTTGCTCCGCCGATGCCATCGCAGACAACAGCTAAAACCGCATCGTTGATGCGTTGAATGAGATAACTGTCCTGATTCATCGAGCGGATAAAACCCCGATCCGTTGCTCCGGCAATTTTCATGTCATCGTTTCCTCTCATGTTTCGCTCTTAACTGACCGCAAGCCGCATCGATATCAGCTCCATGCTCCTGACGCAGTGTACACTTCACGCCGGCTTTATGTAACTGATCGTAGAAGCGCAGTGCTTCCTTGACCCCGACTTTTCTAAATCCGTGTTCATCCACCGGATTGTAAGGAATTAAATTGACATAGGCATTTTGACCCCGGATCAAATCGGCCAGCTGACGTGCATGAGCGTCAGAGTCATTGACTCCTTGAAGCAGGATGTACTCATACGTGATCCGACGGTTGGATTTGGACATATAGTAATTCATGGCTTCCATCAGTTTATCCAGCGGATGGGCTTGATTGATGGGCATCAGTTTGCTGCGCAGTTCATCATTGGGCGCATGCAGTGAAATCGCCAGGTTGACCTGTATCGGTTCATGGGCGAATTTGCGAATACCATCCACTAAGCCGCAAGTCGAAACGGTCAGATGGCGTGCACCGATGGCCAAACCGCGATCATGATTGATCGTATATAGAAAGTTGAGTACGTTGTCATAATTGTCAAACGGTTCACCCGTTCCCATCACCACCACATGACTGACCCTTTCCTGCTCCTTGTCCAACTCTTGTTGAACATAGAGGACTTGGGCCACCATTTCTCCGCTGCTTAAGTTGCGGGTTTTCTTCAGTAAGCCGGATGCACAAAAAGTGCAACCCATGTTGCAGCCGATTTGCGAGGAGACACACAGGCTTTTGCCGTAACTGTAGTGCATCAGCACGGTTTCGCAAAGTGCACCGTCTTCCATCGCAAACAAATATTTCACTGTGCCATCCGCTGCTACTTGACGTGTTTTCAGCGTAATAGGTGACAGTTGTACGTTCTCGTGTAACCAGGTTTTTATCTTCAAAGAAATATCACTCATATCATCAAAGGTTGTGACGCGCTTGCGATAGAGCCATTCAAAAAGCTGCTGGCCGCGATATTTCTTTTCGCCAATGGAAAGCATCAGCTCTCCCAATTGGTCGTAGGTATAATCATAAAGTGTTTTCATTTCATCACCACAGCATATTTTACCATATTTAACTCACTCTGATAAGTTTTGCCATATAAAAACCGTCAGCATCGTTTTGATGAGGTAAATATTGTTGTTCTTCCACAAGTTCAAACTGCGGATGTGTCAAAAGAAAACTGCTTATCTGCTGCTGATTTTCCTTTTTGTTAATCGTGCACGTCGCATATATCAGCTTGCCGCCAACCTTGACACAACCACTGGATTCCTTGAGAATCGATTCTTGAAGTTTCTGAATCTGATCCAAATCCGAGGGCATGATAGTCATCTTAATGTCCGGTTTGCGACGCAACACACCCAATCCGCTGCATGGGGCATCGATCAAAACAGTATCAAAAATACTTCCTTTAATGCTTTGTGGTAAGTTGGTAGCATCCGCAACCAATGTTGAAATGATGGCCGCACCACTTCTTTCAACCAATTGATCGACCAGTTTGATGCGGTGCGGATGAACATCCAATGCCAGGATTTTTCCTTTGTTTTGCATCATGGCTGCCAGCTGCACGGTTTTAGTTCCCGGAGCACTGCACACATCCATCACGATTTCATTGGGTTTTACATCCGCAAACACACAGACGCGCTGACTGTTTTCATCTTGAATGATGACCTTTCCGGAAGTGAATATGTCATGTTTGACGACTTTGGGATCTGCGATCAGTGATCCTAACTGATCATCCGATACGGTGAACAATCCGGTACTCAATACTTCATCAAGATTTGACCTCAGGGTGTTTACTCTTACATACAACGGCGGTGTCAGATTGTTTTTATGACAGATGACTTCCGTCGCTTCTTCACCCAATTGCTTACGCCACATATGCACCAACCAAACGGGATGACTGGTCTCAGTGGCCAGTTGCTCGGCCTTATTTTCCAAAATGACCGGACGGCTGTGACGGGTCAGTACCTGACGCAAGATCGCAGTGACCAATCCGGCATACTGTCCTTTAAGAACCTTTTTAGCGATGCTGACCGCTTCGTTGATGATGGCATAAGGTGGGACTTTGTCCATCATGTATTTCTGATAGACGGACATGTTGATGAGCACCACGATTTCTTCAGGTGGACGTTTACTAATTAAATCAGCCCATTGATATTCCAAAAAGCGGAAGTGTTGCAAGGTCCCATAGACGATGCGGGTGATCAGCGGCATATCCACCGGATCCCCTTTGCAATTTTTTAACAGCAGATTAGCATATTGTTTATGCACGACGACTTGCGTAAGTATGTGATAAGCTTCTTCTCTTGCGATCATAAATTTCCTCCTTACTGCAAGCCCATGGGCGATACATTGATACTGATTTGCGTTTTTCCGCTCTTGCGTTTGATGGGCAAAATCTCTTGTCGGACAAATTCCTTCATACCCGCAAGATCCTTCCCTTTACAGACGATCCGGAAGCGGAATTTTCCTTTGATTCTGCCTAAATCGGCGGGTCCTAACGTTTTAAATGATTCATCACTGCGACATTTCAACGCAATATCTACACCGAACCCACGCGCCTTATCCCAGTTTTCATCCGAAACGGTGATGGCGATAAGGTATGTATAAGGGGGATATTGTCCCTGATGACGGTATTTCATTTCGTGATTGAAGAAGGACACATAATCCTGATTGCGGGCATACTGTACGGCATAATGGCGGACATCAAAGGCCTGTATGATGACTTCCCCGCCCAGCGATGAGCGACCGCTTCTTCCGGCTGCCTGAACCATCATCGCAAAGGTATTCTCGATGCTGCGATAGTCCGGACGTCCCATTGCCGCATCTCCTTGTAAAATTCCGACCAACGTTACATTGGGAATGTCGAGTCCTTTGGCGATCATCTGAGTTCCCAAAAGAATGTCGGCTTCTCCTTTGGCAAAAGCATTTAAAAGCGTCGCATGACCGTCCATCTTGCGGGTCGTATCGGCATCCATGCGCAAAATTCGTGCGGATGGAAAATGACTTTTCAATTGTTCTTCCAAACGTTGGGTCGCAAATCCCGATCCCTGCCACTGCGTACTGCCACACTCGGTACATACCAGCTTACTCTGGGTATAGCCGCATACATGACACGTCGCTTTCTGACCGGCTTTGTGATAGGCCAGCGATACATCGCAGTTGGGACACGTAGCGACAGAACCGCATTGTTTGCAGGTAAGTATGGGCATATATCCCCTGCGGTTGAGTAGCAGGATAACTTGTTGGTTAAGTTGAAGGCGCAATTTAATTCCTTCAAGCAACACATCGCTCAGCTCGCTGTTTTTGCGTTGACGCAACAGCTGCCGGGTATCGACCAGCGTTACCTGAGCCATCGCACTGGTAATGCGCTGATTCAAAGTAAACAGTCGGTATACACCTTTAAGCGCACGGGCATACGTTTCCATGGCCGGAGTTGCAGAGCCCAGAATCACCGGACAGCCAAAGGTTTCGCCTCGGTGAATGGCGATGTCACGGGCATGGTAGAATGGGGCTTTGTCTTGTTTAAAGCTGCCATCATGCTCTTCATCAAGGATGATGCAACCCAGATTCTCAAAGGGTAAGAAGATTGCGGATCGGGTTCCGATCGCAATCGATGCCTGCTGGTTTTTGGCACGCATGTACTGAATGTAGCGTTGTTGAGGGGTTAAGTGGGAGTGATAAACGATGATGTCATCACCAAAGCGTTTATAGAAGCGATCGAGCATCTGCGGAGTCAATGAAATTTCGGGAACAAGCAGGATCACCTGACGACCTTCTTTCAGTACTTTATCAGCGATGCGCATGTATATTTCGGTTTTTCCGCTGCCTGTGGCACCGAAAACCAGATTGACAGAATGAGAATCAAGATCAATGCCTTCAACGACTTTTTGTTGTGCTTCGGATAAGGTCAGAGAAGATGAGATTCCCTGTTTTGTAGATCGAGTATAAGAAACTTCACGAATTTCGATGCGTAATGCTCCTTTTTCAATGAGCTTATCGCGAATTGAGGCGGATTTGACGGTAGAGTACAAAACTTCGCCAAAAGAAAGAATCTCTTCATATACTTCACGCTGTTTCGATGTTAACTCAAACTCTCCCTCAACTGCAATCAGCCATTTCTCGCTTTTCGCTTTTTGCGTTGATGACTGCGGTTTTAATACCGGAGGCAAGATGGTTTTATAACACAGAATTGGATCGCATATCGTATCCATGGCCATCCATAGAGCAAGCTGATTTAACTCTTCATTGATGACAGGTTCTTCATCAAGAACCGATAACACATCTTTGACATCGATTCCCTCAGGAACTTTGACATCAACGTCACTGACGATTCCGACCACGGCTTGACGGTTGAGGGAAACCGTGACGCGCATGCCTTTTTCGACATGGTCAAAAGGGCACCGATAGGTCAATGGTGCATCTAATCCCAAGGGATGTTCGACCCAAACGTCAATATAGGACATACGATTCCTCCTTTATCTATTATACACTACGGAATCGTTTGTCCGAACAAAAAAAGTGGTTAACTGTTAACCACTTCCATGTGACGTTTGATGATGACCGATATGATATCGGCGGCTAACTGCGGGTCTTCGTTACATACGACATAACGGTACTGACCGGTCAGTTCCATCTCTTTGGACGCTTTATTCAGACGTTGCTGAACGATTTCTTCCGGTTCGCTGCGACGTCCGCGGATGCGGCGTTCCAGCTCATCCATGCTGGGCGGAACGATGAAGATCGTCAGGGCGTCAGGACATTTTTCCTTGATCTGCAAGGCTCCCTGAACTTCGATTTCCAACAGAACGTTTTTGCCCTGGTTGCGCAAGCGTTCGACTTCGGCCAGAGGCGTTCCGTAGTAATTACCGACAAACTCAGCCCATTCAAGCAATTCATCGTTAGCGATGGCTTCTTGAAAGCGCTCCTTGCTCACAAAATAATAATCGACACCGTCAGTCTCTGTTGCCCGTTTGTTGCGGGTAGCCATCGATATCGAGAAGGTTAGATTTAATTCGGGACGGCGGATAAACAAGTCACGGATGGTGCCTTTGCCCACCCCGCTTGGTCCGCTCAATACGACTAAAAGGCCTTTTTTCATCATAATCACCGGTCCTTTCATTAATGATACTCACAACCACCCGGTATGTCAAATATGTTATAATGTTTTTTAGAAAGTGGGACACAATTATGGCTTTGGATGGAATACTTTTAAACCGGCTGACGATGCAGTTAAAATCCGCATTGCCCTTGCGCATCAATAAAATCTATCAGGTATCGCAGACGGAAATCATTTTCCAGTGCTTTAACCAAAAGAAATATAATCTGATCATATCCTGCCATTCGGTGTACAACCGCTTGCAATTTTCAGATATGCCCTACAGTACTCCGGAAGAACCGAGCCATTTTGTCATGTTGTTGCGCAAGCACATTGAAGGCGGCTTGATCAAACAGATCGAGCAGATCGGTTATGACCGTATCGTTCATCTCACCGTGGAAACGCGCAATGATTTGGGTGATTTGACCACACGCACCATCGCAGTTGAACTGATGGGCAAGTATGCCAATGTCATCTTGCTTGAGGAAGATCGGATTTTGGATGCGCTCAAACGGATTCCGCCGTTTGAAAATACCAAACGGACGATTCAGCCCGGAGCGGTATATAAATTACCGGATGCCGGGGATAAGGAAGACCCCTTCCTAAGCGACACTGATGACTCTCATCTCGACTTTTCCAAAAGCTATCACGGGGTATCACCGATCCTATCCGCGGAAATTCAGTATCGAATGCAAAACGGTCAAACCTTTATAGATATATTCAAAGAAATACAGACAAGTGATCAACTGTACGTCATTGATCATCATCTGTTTCATTGCATTCCTTTAACACACAAGCAACTGCCCTTCATATCCTATCCCCTCATGCAGGGATTGGATGAAGTATACTATCAGTCCGAACAAAAAGAACGAATCAAACAACAGACCGGGGACAGTTTCAAACTGGTTAACCGCGAGTTAAAGAAGTTTAGAGCCAAATTACCGAAGCTGTACCATGCTTTGGATGAAGCATTGGACTGTGAGAAGTGGCGTGAGATGGGTGACTATCTTTACACCTACCCTCAACAAGTCACAAAAGGCGCAAAAGAAGTGACGTTTGAACGTTTTGATGGCGAAGGAATGATTACGATTCCCCTAGAACCCAAATTGGATGTCAAAGCCAATGCGAAGAAACTGTTTCAAAAGTATCAAAAAGGTCACAGCGGTCAGCCGCACATTCAAAATCAGATTGATTTGTGCCAAGAGGAAATCACTTATTTCGAAGCCCTTCAACAACAGCTCGAAATCGCGGATGTACAGGACGCCAAGGAAATCCGCCAGGAACTGGCGAAGCGCGGTTATATGCCCACCGTGGTATCGAAGATTCGCAGTCAAAAGGAAACCAAGCCCAACTACTTAACGATCAAATTCAATGACCATACCACGATATACGTTGGTAAAAACAACCTTCAAAACGACTTTCTGTCCTTCAAACTTGGCAGAAAGGAGGATTGGTGGTTTCATGCCAAGGATACCCATGGAGCACATGTCATCGTCCAGACCGATAACTTCGATGAAGAGGTTATCCGGGCATCCGCACATTTAGCTGCCTACTACTCCAAAGCCCGCCACTCTTCCAGTGTGCCGGTGAATTACACGCAGGTGAAAAATATAAAAAAGATCCCTAAATCGGTAGCCGGTTTGGTAAGGATCTCAAACTATAAAACCATCTTCATTGATCCGGATGCAAGTCTGATTCAGTCGTGGATGCAAAAAAGGGGCTGTAACGAATAAAGAACCCTATGAATA
>PHAF01000017.1 GCA_002841605.1 Firmicutes bacterium HGW-Firmicutes-10
AATGACTGTTGCGATGCTTTTGGGCTGCGCGCCAACGAATCAAAACAATGCACCTACGGAGCAAGCCGCACAAGCCGCATACCAGTTATTGGCAACAACGCTAAATCAAGGGCGCTTGACTCACTTGGATTTTTGGCGGACACATTCAGTTGAACCAGTGAAAAGTGATGTGGAGACAACACTTGACGAAGCGGTGATTCTGAATGCTATGGAATCCATCACTTTTGATCTCGTGATGGAACAATCCGTTCAAGCGCAATTGCAAGCACTGATCCGGGTTACAGAACGAACATTGATCAACCCGATATTGCGTGTCAGTATCAATGGTGCTATTCCATATCGTGAATCAGCAACTGTCGATGTTCCAATTCGCTGGCAGGACGAAACAAAGAAATTTTCATTGGATAGTTATGGCGATGAATCATTACCCAATCAAGTCGCAGACAACACATTCAGATTCATTGATTTTTTCAATAATACATATTCAACGAGTCGACCACTCAGTTATCTTTTTGAAAAAGGAGTGAACAAGGTAACGATTACCAATGTTTCCTCAGATCCCATTGAAATTAAAACACTTAGAGCCGTTGTGCCGTGGCAATTACCTGCCTATGTTGCGCCAAATATCAGTAACATTTCAACCAATGATTTTGAATGGAAAGTCAACGCAATCGATTATGTGTCAAAAAACTCATCTTTTGTTCGTCTAAGCTCATATGCATCCGTATCCGTATCACCTTATGATCCGGTTGACAAAAAGCTGAATGTCATTGCCGGGGTATCTTGGAGTAAATCCGGACAAGCGGTTGATTTTCCGGTTTCCATACCTCAAAGCGGATATTACCAACTTTCATTCCACTATAGTAATGAAAAACCCGATTTCTCTGTATTCCGCTCAATAGCAATTGATGGAGAAATCCCTTTTAAAGAAGTTGAATCATACGCCTTCACTCCGACAGGAACCGGGAAATGGGAAGTCGAAACACTGAAGAATTCGAATGGAGAGCCATTCTGGTTTTACTTTGAAAAAGGCGAGCATACGTTGACTTTAAGGGCTGAAACATCACCGATTCAACAATCTCTGGATACGATGCAACTGATGATCGATCACATCAATCAGTTTGCGCTCGATATCCGTAAAATCACAGGCAAAGAAGTCGATCGAAACCGTACTTGGAAACTTACTAATTTCTTACCTCAAACCGCCGAGATACTCGAAGCCTATGAAATTTCATTGGAATCAGTACTTGGTCAGACATCGGCATTTGCGCCAAACGGTGCAGACTCTGCAACACTATCTTATCTTCAAAAAGCACTCTTCAAAATAAGAAAGATGCGGGAGAAACCCGATGAACTTCCCTTATATCTGGATGATTTATATAGTCAAACGGGATCTGTCACAGAAATGATCGGTATCAGTTTAACAGAACTATCCAATCAATCATTATCACTGAATGAGATTGCTGTATCAAACAAAGAAACAAGCATGATTGCTGAAGCCGGATGGACATCAAAGGTTGGTGCAGGCATTCAATCATTTGTTGCATCCTTCACCTCCAAAAAATACGTTGCCAAAAAAGATCCGGAGATGCTCAATGTCTGGGTCAACCGCTCAATTACCTATGTAGACACGATGCAAAAACTGGTCGATGCTGACTTTACCGTGAAGACCGGGATCAAAGTCAAAATTTCGGTCATGCCGGATGTCAACCGATTGATTTTGGCCAATGCTGCGAATCAATCACCAGATGTCGCACTGGGCTTGCCATCGTATATGCCCTTTGACTTTGCGATTCGCGGAGCTGCGTATCCGCTAAGTGACTTTGATGATTACTGGAAAGTTGCCGGCACCATGACCCCAGGCGCATTTGTTCCTTACTTGTATGAGGGCGACGCTTACGCACTTCCGGAAACACTGGATTTCCATACCTTGATTTATCGCACGGATATTTTTAATGGTCTGAATCTCGATGTTCCGGACACCTGGCAGGACGTACTTGATTTATTGCCAGAATTACAACGTTACGGGATGAATTTCTACTATCTTACTGCCGGTGGCGGTAGTTTGAAGTGGTTCTATCAGACAAGTCCGTTTATTTATCAGTATGGTGGTTCATTGTATGACAGCAGTGGTTATCGTTCCGGAATCGACTCCGTTGAATCGGTTGCCGGTATCCGTTTTCTGGCCGAACTATTTACAACGTATTCCATACCGGAGCAAGTTCCATCATTCTACAACTCGTTTCGCTACGGAACATTACCTGTAGGTATCGCGGACTTTGGAACCTATTTACAAATTAAAAACGCTGCTCCTGAGTTAGCTGGTCAATGGGCTTTGGCTCCTTATCCAGGAACAATCAACAATGAAGGAGAAGTCGTTCGCTGGGATATCGTCAATGGAACTTCAGGCATGATTTTTGCTAATACCGAAAAACCTCAGCAGAGCTGGGATTTTATGAAATGGTGGATGGAAACAGAAACACAAACATCCTTTGCCTATAACCTTCAGTCAACCTATGGTCCTGAATATGTGTGGTTGAGTGCGAATCTGGAAGCCGTTGCCAATTCTCCAATCGAATATGAAGATAAACTGGTCATTCTTGAACAATCCAAATGGCTTAATGACGTTCCTCGTACACCTGGGCAATACATGCTAGAACGTGGTATGTCCGATATATGGAACACGACAGTCTTTGACGGGACGCCGGTAAGAATCGCGATTGACCGGCAAAAACAAACGATTGACCGAGAGATCCGTCGGAAAATGATTGAATTTGGATTCTTGGATCGAAACGGAAATGTGATTAAACCTTATAAAGTATTCGATGTTAACTGGATCAAAGAGCAAATCGAAAATGCGAAGGAGGAGTGATTGTGGGAAAATTCAACAAAATAAAAAATGATTTCCTTCGCAAATATGAAAATGGCACCATGAGTGACTGGTTTGCCATTTTCTGGTTGTTGTTGCCTTATGCATTGATGTTTTCCTTGTTTGTGGCTATTCCGGTCGCAATTGCTATCGGATTATCCCTTACTTATTTCAACTCGATACAATTCCCTGAGTTTCAAGGACTACTAAATTACATTACATTGCTTACACAAGATGAAATATTCTTGAAGTATGTTTTACCCAATACCTTTAAGTATGCATTGATCGTTGGTCCTGGTGGTTATTTTCTATCGTTTTTACTTGCATGGATGCTTGCACAGATTCAAGTCAAGGCACGTACGGTGCTGGCATTGGCCATCTATACACCATCCATGGTTGGTGGTGTGTTTATTGCCGTGGTATGGCGTACATTGTTTTCCGGTAATGAAGCCGGTTATATCAAT
This sequence comes from Firmicutes bacterium HGW-Firmicutes-10, assembly GCA_002841605.1. Taxonomy (GTDB): domain Bacteria; phylum Bacillota_I; class Bacilli_A; order Erysipelotrichales; family Erysipelotrichaceae; genus UBA2227. The sequence continues at coordinate 3,334 of PHAF01000017.1, forward strand.
GCCTTGTTGATACAGTGGGGCTGGATTACAAAACCTTTGCAATTCTTACAAGATCCGGCTTACTTGATGAATATCATGATCATTGTCGGTTTGTGGAGTGCCATGGGGATCGGCTTTTTGGCAATGCTTGCCGGAATCCTCAATACCAACGAAGAATTATATGAAGCTGCTTACATCGATGGAATTAAGAACAAACTTCAAGAAGTCATATATATTACGATTCCATCGATGCACTCGCAAATGTTGTTTGGTGCCGTTATGGCTATTGTCGGAGCGTTTAACAGCGGATGGATTGGCGTAGCGTTATCCGGCTCTAATCCGACGCCTCAGTATGCGGGGCAGTTGATAATCAATCATATTGAAGATTATGGATTTCAACGTTATGAGATGGGATATGCGGCAGCTATATCGGTAGCACTGCTATTGATGGTTTGGGGATTCTCCAAACTGGCATATCGCCTATTCTCTGACCGGTAAGGAGGGACGTTATGGCATTTCAAGGAACCAAAATCAATCCGAAACGATTTGACAAGTCTCAGCTGAAATTCTACGCCTTCTTGATTCCGATGGCGATATTTATGGTGTTACCTGTTATATACATCATCAATCAGGCATTTAAACCGCTCGATGAACTATTTATGTTTCCGCCGCGCTTTTTTGTCATAAAGCTGACATTTAAAAACTTCACGGATTTGTGGCGGACATCATCCACTACAGGTGTACCGATGACCCGCTATCTATTCAACTCTATTGTTTCGACTTCAGTGACGGTGTTCACCTCAATTTTGGTGACCGCAGGGGCTGCCTATGTTCTTTCAAAGAAAAAGTTCAAAGCCAAAAACTGGTTATTCAGTGTAAATCAGGTCGCATTGATGTTTGTTCCGATTGCAGTTGCAATTCCGCGTTATCTGATCATCAAGCAAACCGGCTTGACAGATAATTTTATGGCTCATATATTACCTGCCTTAGCCATGCCGGTCGGACTGTTTTTAGTCAAGCAGTTTATGGATCAGGTCCCGGATGCTGTCATTGAAGCTGCTCGTTTGGATGGAGCCAATGACTGGCAGATTCTGATAAAAATCGTTATTCCACTGGTAAAACCGGCACTTGCAACCGTCGGTATTTTGACTTTCCAAGTGGCTTGGAATGCTACCGAAGCTTCCAGTCTTTACATCACAGACGAAACGTTGAAAAACTTTGCTTTTTATCTGAGCTCGTTGACCAACGCTTCCAACTCCATTGCCGGAGTCGGCATGGCCGCGGCTGCAGGGTTGATCATGTTTTTACCAAACTTGTTTATATTCATTATGTTACAATCGAAGGTCATGAACACCATGAGCCATTCGGGAATCAAGTAGGAGGGCGGTTATGAAAAGAAACTTTCAACGTTCGATCTTGATCTTGATGCTGATGCTCGTCTTTGTATTGCCTGTATCCGCATCCTCCGCAACGTCACGTACCCGGACACTCAATGCAAAATATGAGATCGTTTGGACACAAGATGCATATTTGCCCAAGCGGACGATTACGAATTTGGGATTAAAATCCCCCCAAGATTCCGTTTTTGATTCACGCAATCATTTGTATATTGCTGATAAAGACAATCAGCGGATCGTTGAGTATGATACCAACACGGATAAAGTCGTTCAAATCATTACCCATCCGATGATGAAAACACCAACAGGCATTACCTTAGCGGTCAATGGCGATATATATGTCGCGGATCCGCAAGCAGCCATGATCTTTCGTTTTTCAAGTGACGGACAACTGATCGAATCTTTTGATCGCCCGACATCTGCATCTTTTGGGGACACGACTTACAAACCCATGAAAATCGCGGTCGATAACCGTCGAAACATGTATATTCTTTCCGAAGGGGTTTATAACGGTATCATCCAATTATCCAATGCCGGTGAGTTTTTGGGATACTTCACATCGAATAAAGTACGCCTGAGCTTTACCCAGATGTTGCAAGATATATTTTATACAGATGCTCAAAAGGCACTTCTGCTAGGACGCGTCCCTACGACTTTCACCAATGTCTTCCTCGATCAAAAAGGTATCGTCTATACAACGACGATGGGAACCAATTTGCACGGTTTGAAAAAACACAATACGGCCGGTCAGGATATGTTCGTTAATCAGTACACATGGGGGCCCAGTGATTTGATTGATATGACCGTCGATCAAAAAGGCATTATTTATGGTGCATCCAAATCCGGTCTGATTTTTGTGTATACCAATGACGGACAGTATATTTTCAGTTTTGGGTCTTCATACGCAGAGTATGATATCGCTGGTCTATTTAGCAGTATTTCCTCAATTTCCGTAGATTCTAGTGGACAGCTTTGGGTTATCGATAGTGAGAAATCGTTCATTCAATCCTTCGAACCGACCGAATATGCTTCACAAATATACACGGCTATCGATCTTTTCAACCAAGGGGAATATGAAAAGGCAACAGATCTTTGGCAGGAAGTATTAAGATTAAATCAGATGTCCGTGTTGGCTCATAACGGAATCGGTATGAACTACATGTATACGGAACAGTATGATGAAGCAATGTTTCACTTTGAAATTGCCGGGAATCGATATTATTATTCTCAGGCGTTTTGGGAAGTTCGAAACGATTGGTTGCAAAGAAATCTCGGAAATGTATTGTTTGGATTGATTCTATTCTCTTTCTTATTGGCATTGACCCGCAAATACAGACGTACACACAACGTGTTAAAACCAGTGAAAGATTTCGTACATAAAATCTTGTCCATTAAGATCGTGCGGGATGTTTTGTTTGTGTTTGCTTTCTTAAAACACCCGATCGATTCTTTCTATGACCTTAAGAAAGGTCGAAAAGGTTCCATGGCCGGAGCGTTACTATTATATGGAATATTTTTTGTTGTTTTTATATGGTTCATGCTCGGCAAGGGATTTATTTACCAATGGATCGCTATTGAAGATGTTGATATGCAATCCGTTGTTATCGGATTCTTCTCAATCATTTTCTTATCTATTCTATGTAACTACCTTGTTTCATCGATCAATGACGGGGAAGGTTCTTTCTCTCAATTGATCAAAATGGTGGCTTACAGTTTAGGACCGATTATGGTTATTTATGTAATGATTATCGGACTGAGTTATATATTAACCTTTAATGAAATGTTCTTGCTTGTAACCTTACATCAAGCAGCACTTTTATGGACAGGAGTCAACTTGTATTTGGGGGTTCAAGAGACACACAATTACACGGTTCGCGAATCTGTGAAGAGCATTCTACTTACGATCGTTTTCATCTTGATCATCGCCGTTATTCTGCTTATCGTGATCATCATGAGCGAGCAGGTATATATGTTCTTTGAGGCTATTATCAAGGAGGTAATTCGCAATGTCACAAATTAAAAAATTATCGATGGTGTTGCTGACATTCGTCGTTACTTTTACCATCGTTGCCGCATCGCAATACATACCGACATCTCACGATACCGGTCTGCCTCCGGAAACGATCACGTATGATGATTTAGAACCAACGGAATTTGAACTATTGTATGAAACCGAGAATCTTATTTACTATTTCCGTGAAGACAGAGATATTTTGGCAATCAAAGACAAACGGAACGGATACTTATGGAAGACCGGTTTGGATCTTGAATTTAATAAGTACTTGGAGGAAGCTTGTAAGCTAGTTCCAGATGATCAAAAGGTTGATTGTTTACCGATTGAAGACCGGTTAAATACGACTTACACTGGGATCGCCAACTCCTTACTGACGATTGAGTATTATGATATTTCATCTTCGATTCGCCGAATATCCAGTGCATCCGATGCAGGAGTGACATCACAATTGGCAACGGTCAATAATGATCCTTCGCATCGTCGATTGGATGTTCGCTTTGGAACATTAAGAATTGATATTAAAGTTCATATTTACTTCGATGAGGACGGTATCCGCTACGAAATCCGTGATAATGAAATCACCGGAGAAGGGGTATCCGTTTTGGCCGGAGTTATGCTGACGCCGTTTATGGGAGCATCCGGAGGAACCAAACTGTATTGGGATGTTGAGCGCGAAGCCTTCCGAAGAGCTGTTCCTAATCCGCCGTTGGATGGATACGTTTTGGTACCGGATGGTCCGGGTGCACTGATTCGTTTTGTCGATCGCAACACCAGCCTTACATCATACAACGGGAATGTTTATGGTGAAGATTTAACGGAAAGTGATTATTATTACGGACGTGAAACTTCGTATCTGCCACTGAAATCACCGATGATGCCAGTATTTGGTATCGCTCATGGAAATAGACAGGCTGCATTTGTGGCGTATGCTACTTCCGGCGGTGAATACATGAATATCATCGTTTCACCCGAACAAAACCTGACGAATTACACCTATGCTTATCCTCGATTCGAGTATAATAAATTATTCCATCAAGTGTACAATCGTCAAGGGGATGGATACTTTACACTGATGGCAAATCGCAATCACTTCGATGTATCGATGCGTTATGACTTTTTAGCCAATGATGGCTCACAAGACGGCTTCCCGGCGGATTATGTCGGGATGGCATTGAAATATCGCGATTATCTCAAAGCTAATGACGGGTTACCATCATCTACGCGCAGCAAGGGAGATATCCCGATCCGACTAGATTTTGTAATGTCGGATATCAAGCGCAGTGTTTTCGGTATGGAAGATGTCATAGCTACCACAGCTGCTCAAGTCAAAGACATATTGAGCGATGTCAAAACTTCGGGAATTAATCATGTGACAAGCGGATTGTTAGGATGGCAAAAAGGCGGAATTACCAATGGTCATCCGGGTAAAACGGATTGGTCAGGGTCGATCGGTTCTCAACGCGATTTCAAAGACTTAAATGAATTCGCTAAGGAAATTGGTTATGATGTTTCAGTTTCACAGAACTATGTCATGATTCACAAGGATCAAGTCGGGTATCTTAACACTGCCGCTAAGCATATGAATGGCTGGTATATGGAATATCGCTTGCGCGACAACATGCCTGTTACGTTGTTTGGTTATGCAAGACCTTCTAAAAGTGCAAAGTGGATGATAGAGCAAAGCCGCAGGTTGTCAAATGTTGGTTTCGATTCGTTGACCGTTGAAGGTATCTCTAGCATTCTAATCAGTGAATACTCGAAGGAAAGTTCGGAAGTTGGCAAAACGATTGAACTTTATCAACAAACCTTCAAACAGCTCGAAGATTGGAAAATTTCGGCAACGATGCCTAATGAATACTTATGGAAATATGTTGACCGCTTCTTGCAAGCGCCGGTCTATTCCAGTCAGTTCTTAATACAAACAGATACGGTCCCATTTTTACAAATGGTCATTAACAACAATATGGAAATGTATGCGCCATATTCCAACTTCTCATTTTATACACGTCAAGACGTGTTGCGCATGATCGATTATAATCTGTCACCGTCATTTGTATTGACACATTATCCCTCGTATCAGCTGACACTGACCAACTCTGCCAGATTTTATTCGACGGAGTATGTGCAGTATAAGGATCTTATTCAACAAATTTATAAGGATGTTAACGATGCTTTGAAAGATGTGACTCATGCTCAATGGATTGATCGAATCGTAATCGAAAACGGAGTCATTCAAAATGTATATGATAATGGCATGTTGGTCATCATCAACTACACCCAACAGCCGATTCAAGTGTTTGGAACGACCATCGCAGGTGAGTCGGCGAAAGCAGTGATGGCGGAGGTGAATCGATGAAACAGAGAAAAAACAGGCCAAGCCGTCAATACTTGAAGCAACAAAATCGGGCAGGGTACATGTTCTTTATGCCTTGGTTGATCGGATTTCTTGTGTTTACATTGTTCCCCTTTATTTACACGATTTATCTGAGTTTTCATAAAGTAAATTTGAATGTCCTTGGGTGGACGACGATTTTCAACGGAATCGATAACTATGTGACGGCGTTTTTGCGGAATCCGGATTTTACTCCTGCATTGATTCAGTTCTTCTTGACGGAGTTGATCTATGTTCCGACGATCTTGATCATTTCGTTTATTCTAGCCTTGCTTCTAAACGGAAAATTCAAATTTCGTACTGTATTTAGAATCATCTATTTTCTGCCTGTCATTGTAATTTCCGGTTCGGTCATGAATCAATTGATGAGTTCTGGTAATGTTCAAGTCGGCAATGTCCGAAGGATTTTTGTGTATCAAATCATTGAGAGCTATAGTCCAGAACTTGCGGATGTCATCGTGTTTTTGTTCAATAACTTCGCTTTGGTTTTGTGGTTTACCGGAATCCCCATCGTGCTGTTTTTGAGCGGATTACAAAAAATCAATACTGCACTGTATGAGGCAGCTCAGATCGATGGTGCTACCTCATGGCAGATTTTGTGGAAAATAACGATGCCGATCATCCGACCAATCGTTTTAGTCGCGGCTGTATTTACCGTTGTATCATTAGGTATGTTCCCGATCAATCCGGTGTATGGTATGATACAAAATGCGATATTTGATACTGTCGGAGGTTTGGGAGTTGCCTCTTCTTATGCCTGGATTTACAGTTTGACGATTCTACTTCTTATAGCAATGATATATGTGGTATTGAAGGATCATTCCAAAGATGAATATGTCATCAATATCCGGCAACAGCAGGCGGAGCGTCAGTTAAAACAAGTAAAAAGAGATCAGCGCCGAAACAAATTGCATGGATTACTGTTAAAAAAGGCAGGTGAAAAACATGAAGAGCAATAAATTGAACTTTGTATGGAAAGACAGCCGATTAAGAAGCAAACTGCTGGGATACCATTTGACAGATGGATGGATTTACCGTTCGGCAGTCTATCTTTTGTTGGTAGCCATTGCCTATGTCTTTCTATATCCGCTATTGCGTATGCTATCGATGACATTTATGTCGACAGCCGACCTTATTAATCCGGAGATCGACTGGGTACCTCAGAATTGGTCATTGACAAACCTTCGTGTTGCTTGGTCTGTCATGGATATGCCAGGGACAATCTTCAATTCGCTTTGGTATTCGGGAACCCTGGCCTTAGCCCAGACATTTGTTTCCGCGATGACCGGTTTTGCTTTTGCCAGATATCAGTTCAAGTTCAAGAATTTCTGGTTTATGATGGTCTTATTATCCTTTGTCATTCCGGTTCCTTTGGTACTTATCCCGCGCTGGATGATGTTTATTACCGTTCAAAATACGACCGGAATCAAACTGATTGGTACGATATTCCCGCAATTGATGATGTCAATCGCGGGTCAAGGCGTTTACTCGGCCATCCTTATCTTAATATTCTTCAATTTCTTTAAAATGATTCCAGTCAGCTTGGATGAGGCAGCCCGGATCGATGGCGCTACTTCATGGCAGGTTTTCTACCATATCATCCTAAAAATGTCAGTTCCGACCATTGCGACCGTATTTCTGTTTTCCTTCGTATGGAACTACAATGAAAGTTATATTACTTCAACCTTTGTTAGAAGTGCCATGAAGCTGATGCCATTGCAGTTATCGCTGTTTGACTCGATCTTCGAGCGTATGTCAGCGAATGTGCCCGGTGCTCCGGGAGGTCAGTTTAGACTCAATGAGTCATTCAAGATGGCGGCCACTCTGATTACGATGGCACCGATGATGATTATGTATTTGTTTGTACAAAGACAGTTTGTTGAGGGCATAGAGAAGACAGGGATTACCGGAGAGTAGAGGTATAGATAGTGGACAAAATTCGTGGAGTAAATCTGGGTGGTTGGTTTGTTTTGGAGCGTTGGATGTCAAAACCGCTTTTTGAAGGTGTCGAAGGACGTGATGAGACAGTTTTCTGTCAACAAAAACCTTCCGCAGAAGCTTTTTTGCAACATCACTGGGAAACATTCATTACAGAGGATGATTTTATCTGGTTATCGAAACGTAAGATAAATCTGGTTCGCTTGCCAGTTCCTTGGTGGGTGTTTGGTGAAGACAAACCGTATTACTCATGTATAAAATGGTTGGATAGAGCGATGGATTGGGCTGCGAAGCATGATCTTCCGGTATTGTTGGATTTACACACGGCACCGGGATGTCAAAACGGATTTGATAACGGGGGCATTGAGGGTGTTTGTACTTGGCATCATGATCCTAAAAACATTCAGAGAACCATTGATGTGTTAAAGCAAATTGCAGAGCGCTATAAAGAGCATCCAGCCCTTTGGGGTATAGAAGCTTTGAATGAGCCTCGATGGGATATAGATATGAAACTAATCCAACAGTTTTATTTGGATACTTATTCTGAACTAAGAAAAATTCTGTTACCGAAGCATACAATCGTATTCCACGATGCTTTTCGAAATAATGAGTGGGAAGACTTCTTCCGTGATAATGCATTGGACAATGTTGTGCTGGATTTGCATTTGTATCAAAACTTTGATGAACGCTTTCATAATGGTGGAATACTCAATAACCTGATATTTCCGTTACAACATCAAGTGGAAGTCATTGATCGGGTATCAAAAATCGTGCGCTGCATTGTCGGCGAGTGGTCTTTAGGCCTTCATCCGAAAAACTTCTCAAATCTAGACCGTTTTAATCACCACTTAGCTCTACGCAGTTTTGGGGCAAGTCAACTGTTGGCATTTGAACGTGGTTACGGATGGGTATTCTGGAACTATAAAATCGCAACAGAAAGTTATAACTGGAACTTTAGAAAACTGGTTGATACGGGGGTTTTACCAGATGATTACTCGCTATAAGAATGCTTTTTTGCTGTTAATCACAGTCTTACTTGTGACAGGTTGTGCGAGTATTCAGCCGCCGATCGATGAAGATAAAATCATAAGAGAAAAAATAGCACAGCTGGTTCAGGCTGAGCGGAATAATTTTACTTCGCAACAATTGCGTGATTATCCCTTGGGGTCGGTTTTGAGCGGAGGTGGTTCTCTGCCTGCGGATGACTCCCCCAACGGCTGGCGATTGATGATCGAAAGCTACCAAAAAAACTCGACGATTCCGATCATTTATGGTGTCGATGCCGTGCATGGTCATAACAATTTACTAGGGGCTACCATTTTCCCTCATAACATTGGCTTAGGAGCTGCAAATGATGAAGATTTGATGCGCCGCATCGGGATTGCGACGGGAAAAGAAGTATCCGCTACCGGAGTACATTGGAATTTTGCTCCGACACTTGCGGTTGTACAGGATATACGTTGGGGAAGAACGTATGAAAGTTACTCGGAAAATCCTCAACTGGTGTCAAAATTGGGTTCGGCCTACATTCAAGGATTACAATCTGTGGGGATTGCTGCCACAGCGAAGCATTTTCTGGCGGATGGAGCAACGGCCTACGGAACCGGTTCGGGATACTATCTGGTGGATCAAGGAGATGCGCAACTCGATGAAGAAGAGATTCGTCGCGTTCATTTATATCCGTATCTTGCCGCAATCAGTGAGGCCAATGTTTTAACAGTCATGGTTTCATTCAGCAGTATCAATGGTGATAAGATGCATGCTTCCAAGTATTGGATTACAGACGTACTTAAAGAAGAACTTGGATTTAAAGGTTTAGTTATCAGTGACTGGGAAGCGATTCATCAGTTGCCGGGTTCTCTGTATCAGCAAATCGTAGCATCCATCAATGCCGGAGTTGATATGCTTATGGAACCGATGAAGTGGAAAGAATCGGTTGATGCAATGGTCCGAGCAGTTAAAAATGGAGATATCTCAAAAGAGAGAATTGAAGATGCTTATCGGCGGGTCATGTATGTCAAGGAGAAACTGGGATTGCTTGACGGTAGTTTTGAATCACAGGATGAGTCCGTGATTTACTCACAGGAACATCAGGATTTGGCTCGCGAAGCAGTATCGAAGTCTTTGGTTCTGCTAAAAAATAACAAAGTGCTTCCTTTTAAGAAAGATGTGAAAATACTATTGATTGGTCCGGGGGCAGATAATGCCGGACTGGCTAGTGGTGGTTGGACGTTCAGTTGGCAAGGCGAGATAACAGGTAGTAAATTGCCTCAGGCAACGACATTGAAACAGGCGTTTGAATTCATCGCCAGTGCAAATGGTGGAATGATAACAACGGATATGTTGAAAATCAATGAAGTTGATGTCGTCGTGTTGGCTTTGGCTGAGAATCCGTATGCGGAAGGTGTTGGCGATGCCAGTGATTTATCGCTTAGTGGATCAATGATGAATGCTGCGAATAAAGAAGCGATTGAATTTGCGAAGTCATCAAAAAAGCCGGTCGTTACGATACTTACCGCCGGCAGGCCGAGATTGGTCAATGAAGAGTTGAAGGATTGGGATGCATTTGTCATGGCTTGGCTATATGGGACTGAGGCAAAAGGAATTACCGATGTGTTGTATGGAGATGTTAACTTTACCGGGAAACTTCCGTTTAGCTGGCCGAAAACATCCGAGGCCAATACGATAAGCACTCAAAATCCTGATCGTGATCAATCGAATGTCTTGTTCGATTTTGGCTTTGGGTTAAGTTACCCATAAAAAAACAGAAGCCTTGCTTCTGTTGAGGTTATTCGGGTTTTTCTTGAATTTTGAATGTCACAGTGGCAACTGCTTTGGCAGCCATCGGTATGACGATCGTTTGATCATCAAGATGAATCAGAGCATTGCGTGACTGGTTGGACATGTTATACACCACCAGATTTACGGTTTGATCCGGGTTGAGGAATGCGACGCTCGTATAGTTTCCTTCGGCTTTGGTAGAATCGATCCGGATTGCATTGGGTTGGGTAAATTTACTGAAATGTGCCAAAGCATAGTAGTCAAGATTATAGGTAAGTTCGCCGGTTTGTTGGTTCACGGTTACCATACCTCGGACTGTGCTTCGGCCAAACCCGGGCACGACCGGTCCATTATTCTCATCCAACGCGAAATTCCATAGGACGTACGTCTTGGAGTGATTACGGAACACATCGATACCGGTTTTGATCTCACCTAAAAATGCTTGTTCAAAAGGTGGAACCCATTCGCCTCCGGAAGCTTCCGTAAAGTAAACATCGTGATCAGGAAACTCACGTTTGACTTCAGACATAGCAGTCACTTGTCCGCCATAGACATGCCAGGCGACACCATCAACTAAATCAGGAATGTTCTTTAAAATATCAAGCGGATAGTCCTTGCGATCCCAGTTGTGATCGTAGACTAAGATTTTCGTATCAATATTAGCTTTTTGAAAAGCTGGTACAAGTCCGTTTTTGATGAAATTTGTTTGTTGTTGAGCGTTCATTCCCAATCCGGGATAGTGAACAGGAACATATAACGGCTCATTTTGCGGAGTAATGGCGTAAATATCGATACCTTCATCCTTGTATGCCTGAATGAATTTCGCAAAGTATTCACCGTATACCGGGTAGTATTGAGGTTTCAATTGTCCACCGACAGTGGAGTCTGTGGTTTTCATCCACCCGGGAGCACTCCAGGGACTGGCCATGATTTTTAAATCAGGATTGATGCGCAGTGCCTGTTGTAACAGTGGTATGATATCCACACGGTCATGATCAATTGAAAAATATTGAAGGGTTTCATCGGTCTGACCTTTGGGCACATCGTTATACGTATAGAAGTCACGGGCAAAGTCGGATGCTCCCATGGGTTGTCGGATAAAGGACAATCCGATGCCTTCTTCGCGGTCAAACAGTTTGATCATCAGCTGATCTCTGTCTTCATTACTGAGCACTTGATTGATCAAAAAGGCAGAGGAATCAGTAAACGATGCGCCGGAACCCACGATGGTTTGATATTTGATGTTTGGGTTGATGCGAACATCGAATCCGGACGTCGGTGCCTGGCCTTTGGTAAATACCGAAGCATCTTCGACTTTAGTAAACAGATGGGTTTGATCAACGGTCGACAAATAGACTTCGACAGGACTTGTTATTTCAAAACGTTTCTCAGGGTCAGGTTGTGGATCTACGGGGATTGATGGATAACATGCAACGAGCATGGTGGTAAGTCCGGCAGATATCAGTTTCGTCATTTTCATAGCATTCCTTTACTTTTTGTTTTTGATGATGTCATCCATCTCGATGGCTTGATACACCCGGACGGATTCAATTTCCATGGTCGTCGGCCAACCTTCTTCCGCTACTCCGCGAGCACCGCCCCAATTACCACCAACGGCGATGTTGAGGATGAGGTGGAAAGGAATATCGAAAGGCCAATGTTGACTGGTCGGACAGTTAAGATAGAGTGATGGCATAAACCGGTACACATATTCGCCATTGATGTAATAGCGGATTTGGTCAGGGAGCCACTCGATTGTATATGTATTGAACGTATTGCTTACTTCAGTCAGTTTCTTCGAAAAACCTTGTTGAGTGCCATCAATATGATTGTATTTCGCTGTATGGACTGTTCCGTGAATGATATCCAAATCTTGTACGACATATTCCATGATATCGATTTCTCCGGAACGTGGCCATCCGCCATATTGACTGACGGTCGGTAACATCCAGATGGCCGACCAAGATCCCAAAACATCAGGAAGTTTCGCGACTACTTCGATTTTCCCGTAGCGCCAGTCACCTTTGTTTCGACTTACAAGGCGGGTAGAAGTAAAATTGTTTGGACCTATGGTCTCTTTACGGGCTTCAATGATCAGTTTGCCGTCTTTGACTTCAACATTATCACCTTGGGTGTAGTATTGAAGTTCACGGTTACCCCAACCGTTACCACCAACGTCATAAGACCACTTCTGTGGATCAGGTTCTCCTTCCACATCAAAATCATCCGACCACACCAGTTGGTAGGTCAGGGCATTTAGGTCATATTCATATCCCACAGATTTGCAGTTGCTTGGTGGGGTTACCGGAGGATTGGTTGTACAAGCAGTCATGGATAGCAGTAGGATTAGGTATAGTATTTTTCTCATAGAATCCCTCTTTTCTTAAATTATACATGTTTTATAAAATAAAGAAAACGTTTTCATCCAATATCATGACTATAAATTCCACATGGAATTGATAAATAAAGGAGCTACATATGGATAAACAACTTGGTCGATTAGAAGGTTTTGCTCAGTATGCGAAGGAAGTGGCAGCTGAAGGAGCGGTATTGCTTAAAAATGAGAATCAGTCACTTCCAATTAAGCTCAACGAAAGAGTTGCGGTGTTTGGTCGCATTCAAAACAGTTATTACAAAAGCGGTACCGGTTCAGGTGGATTGGTCAATGTGGACTACGTCGTAAACATTCTTGATGGATTACGTAATTCAAAAGTAGCCATCGTAGATGAGAAGCTGGCGGATATCTATCAACAATGGGTAAATGAACATCCCTTTGAGAAGGGTGCCGGATGGGGTCAGGAACCTTGGTCTCAAGTGGAGATGGAGGTTTCAGATGAAATCGTCAGTAAGGCAGCCAGTGAAAATGATGTAGCCATCGTTATCATCGGTCGTACGGCAGGTGAGGATCAGGATGCAAGAAATGAACCGGGAAGCTATTTGCTTACAGAACTGGAAGAAAAACTTATCGAACAAGTATCCAACCATTTCCCGCGTTGTGCGGTCGTTTTAAACGTCGGCAATATCATTGATATGAAGTGGGTTGAAAAGTATCAAGTACCATCGGTCATGTATGTATGGCAAGGTGGTATGGAAGGTGGTAATGCCGTTGCGGATGTTTTGACCGGAAAGGTTAATCCTTGCGGTAAACTGAGTAATACCATTTCGATAGATTTGGATGATGTCTTCTCGACAAGAAACTTCGGCCGTAAAGATTTCAATATTTATCAGGAAGATATTTATGTCGGATATCGTTATTTTGAAACTTTTGCACAGGATCGTGTGTTATATCCCTTTGGGTTTGGATTGTCTTACTCAACTTTCACAATGGAAGCTGTTTCCACTCAGTTCGATGGAAGTCATGTATATATTGATGTTTCAATAACCAACACGGGCACAGTAGCAGGTAAAGAAGTCGTACAGCTATACTTCGGTGCACCGATGGGTGTATTAGGGAAACCATTGAAATCGCTGATTGCATATAAAAAGACAAAGCTCATTGAACCGAATCAATCAGAAATCCTTTCGTTTACAATCGATATCAAAGAAATGGCATCTTATGATGACAGTGGAGCGACCGGAAATCCGTTCTGCTATGTTTTAGAAGCTGGGGAATATCTGATTCACATGGGTAACAGTGTTCGTCATACCAAAGAAATCCTGCGGGTTGAACTTAAGGATTTGATCGCTGTGGAAAAACTGGAATCAGCGATGGCTCCGATAACGCCGTTTCAACGGATTAAGCCGGTGGTCGAAGACGGTAATATTACGATTGGGTATGAAGATGCACCGTTGCGCACGTATGATTTGAATCAGCGAATCGCGGACAGGCGTCCAGTCAATCTTGCTTATACAGGTGATCAAGGATATAAACTTACTGATGTCGCACAGAACAAAGTAACGTTGGATGAATTTATAGCTCAGTTTAGTGATGAAGATCTAGCATGTATCGTTCGTGGTGAAGGTATGAGCAGTCCAAAAGCAACTCCAGGAACGGCTGCAGTGTTTGGTGGTGTCACGGACTCGTTGCTTAATTTTGGTCTTCCGATCGCATGTTGTGCAGATGGTCCATCGGGGATCCGTATGGACAGTGGTGCGATTGCAACCAGTCTGCCCAATGGTACATGCTTGGCTTGTACATGGAATACCGAAATGGTTGAAGAATTATTTCAAATGGAAGGCCGTGAGTTGATTAAAAACAACATTGATTTCCTTCTAGGTCCGGGTATCAATATTCATCGTAATCCACTCAACGGTCGTAATTTTGAGTATTTCTCAGAAGATCCCTATTTAACCGGCTCGATGGCGGTGGCTCAATCCAAAGGTATGCATTCAGAAGGTGCCAGCGGTACGCTCAAACACTTTACGGCGAATAATCAGGAAACCGCCAGACACGATATCGATTGCATCATTTCGGAACGCGCCTTAAGAGAAATCTATCTTAAAGGTTATGAAATGGCAGTCAAACAGGCAAACGCCCGTTCGATCATGACGTCCTATAGTGCGGTCAATGGCATTTGGGCAGCGTCGAATTTTGATCTGAATACCACGATATTGCGTGAACAATGGGGATTTGATGGTTTTGTAATGACGGACTGGTGGGCGAAGTTGAATGATGAAGGCAAACCTGCCACGATTCGTAATACCAAGGCGATGGTTCGTGCTCAAAATGATATATATATGGTTGTGGAAAATGCTCAGAAAAACAGCACCAATGACAATACGATAGAGTCGTTGGCGAGTAGTTTGTTAATGCGTGGGGAATTGCAACGAAGCGCTAAAAACATTTGTAATGTCTTGTTACAATCGGAAGCATTCAGACGATTATTGCGCGGTGAGCAGGTACTGACTCAAACATCCTCAGCTTTCAATCAAACACAGAGCCATTTGATTAAGATTGATGAAGACACCGAAATCTTCTTAGATGGCGTTGACACATCCGCAGGCAATGAGAAATCATTGGAACTTGATGTAATCAATGGCGGAGAGTATACCTTGGCATTTACTTTGGTATCTAATCTGAACCCCTTGGCACAACTTCCAATCAATGTTTTGATCAACGATCAGTTCAGTGCTACTTTTGTATTTAATGGCACGGATGGTCAATTCACAACGCGTGAGAAGCAATTGAATCTGGAAACCGGAGCCCAAAAGCTGACATTTGCTTTCCCTCAAAGCGGATTGAAAATTCAAAGACTTCGCTTTATAAAACGATAGTATTCAGACCACCTTCCCCGGTGGTCTTTTTCTTTCTATGTATCGTGCTTTTACTATTGGAATGATTGACAATCGCTCATACTTTTAGTACTATACTTATGCACGCTGCCGACATAGCTCAACTGGTAGAGCAACTGAATCGTAATCAGTAGGTTGCGGGTTCAAGTCCTGTTG
>PHAF01000018.1:0-4942 GCA_002841605.1 Firmicutes bacterium HGW-Firmicutes-10
GCGAAAGTAATGATTAAAATCTCCATCACGATTTGCAGGATGCTAAACACCTTCTTCTCACCCAAAGCCCCATAAACACCGACTTCATAAACACGATCGCGCAGAAACAGCAATATGACAAGACTGACACTAAGAATGGTTGCCCCAAAAGCTAGAAAAAGTATATATTCGGCAATGAGCGAAATGATCAATACCGGTGCTGCAACGGATTCATAAGCATCATTGGAAGTAATGATTTGCACATCTTTGTTATTGATCAAATTGATCGCAAACTGCTTGTAATCATCTAGGAATTCATCTGAACTCAAAATGACTTTCGGATAATACGACTGAAACCAACGATCTGTCGGATCTTCGTAGTATTGGGCATCCGCATACATTTGCTTGTCCATCAAATAGCGTTTGTTTACGAACTTCTCAGGAACATAAATGGTGAAATATTCTTCTTTCAGATTTCCGCTTTCGTTGTAAATTTCATCGGTGTTGAGTTTAAAGAAACCGACGACTTCAATTTCATAAGATTCCCCCACAAAAGAAGCATATTGATGATTACGCTTATCACCGATTTGATGACGAAACGGGATTTTGTCTCCGACTTGAATCATGTTGAATTTTGCTACAAACTCTGGTATAAGTCCAACAGCAGCACCTTCATCAATTTCCTTTTGAGTTAAGTTGCGTCCCTCACTGATCGAAATTTTCTTGCTTTCCAAATCAAAATAACGTTCGGACATTACACCACGTCCATAGAGATCATCCGTATAAATAACGTAAACATCATCAATCCTAAAAACTTGTAGGTTGGTGTTGGTTCCACGATAATAAATAAAGGGATACTGATGTCCCATGTCAAACACTTCCACAGCGGAATGTGTTTTTAACTGATGAAGAACATCCTCGGATAAATTCAGTCGTACAGGATTCGGTTTATCAAATGGATCCTTCCCGACAAAATCAGGATCGATCTCGAAGGTCGGACGGATGGACACGGTGGTTCCAAGTTTCTGCTTGATCTCCCTTGCGACTTTTTCTCCGGTTTGACGGATGGCCAATGATCCGGCCATGACATTACCCATGACAAAAAGAATCAAAAACAAAATCAATGTTTTTGATCTGCCACGGACAATGCTTAACCAGGCTCGCTGATAAAATCTCATTGAATCACAACTCCTAAGTTTAGTTGCGGATCATTTTTGATCCGACTGAAAATAACGATATACATAATGGCAAAGAATACGGCAATGATCAAAGCAATTACTGCAAGCACTGGAACGATTACGATAAAAGCCGAGGCGATCGCCGCTGAAATGGCGTGGTATTTAAATATTTGATACAGCCGGTCCGCCTCACCTGGGGTGGCCATAAGCGGCTTTAATTCCATAACTGCCATCGTCAGCAAATATAACAAATATAACTCTATGATCGTCACAACCAAACCGAATAACCAGTTGAATAATGTCATCTGCGCCATTGCTGTGCTGATTCCAAAAATATCCATTACAAAGAACGCAATAAATATTATCGTCAGCATCTTGGCAAAGGCAGATACATTATCAAACTTGATTGATGTACCGATTAGCTCTTTTGCTCCAATAGAAATAAGCAAATACCCAACAAAATCAGGCAACAAGGGTAAAATCGTCGCATTTAGGGTAATGTTAAAATTAAAGAAAATAAAGATAAGCCCAATAAATATTTTTTTCATATCCATACCCCTTGTTCGTTCATTAATTACTTTAGCACAATCAAAAAGAAGGGGCAACCCTTCTTCAAATATTCATTGAGATTAAACGATTCATCGGTTATTGATTTCGAAGTGAAAACATCTGAATCGGGATTTTGCGTTGCTCACACCAACGAATCAATGTCCTATCAAGAATCAAATCGCAAGAGCCAAACTCCTCAATATGACTGATACCCAACATCAGCATGATCATATGAAGTTCATCCTTCCAGTTTTCAATGACGGATACAGCATAATTAACACCACCGCTGTGCAACAAGCTCAAGATCGTTCCGGAAAGTCCGATGGCTTTTGCGCCTAAGGAAAAGGCTTTGGCCATATCCAACGGATGACGAATACCGCCAGAAGCAATCATATCGACTTTGTCAGACAAAGCATAGCAATCCATCAATGACTCAACTGTCGAAAGACCCCATTCATCCAAATACTCAAGTGCAATAGGACGACGAGCATTCTCGATACGAATGAAATTTGTACCGCCCCGCCCACTGACGTCCAGCGTTTTTACCCCCAGTTGAATGAGTTGCTTCGCTGTTTGACGACTCATGCCAAATCCGACTTCTTTGACGATGACCTCTACCTCTAGATTTTTCACGATATTAGAAATGTTTGACTCCCAAAGGTGAAAATCACGATCCCCCTCTGGCATAACGATTTCCTGAGGAGCGTTGAGATGAATTTGCAGGGCGTTGGCATTCAAGATTTCGACCGCACGACGGGCATCATCTAATGTACGGTCGGCACCGATATTCGCAAATATGATACCTTCTTCGAAAGTTTTGCGCACGATTCGATAACTTTCTTCCTGTGTAGTGTCATTGAGTGCTGCACTTAATGAGCCGGTGGCCATCGCCAAACCGGTTTGCTTAGCAACCTGAGCAAGTTGAGCATTAATTTTCTTAGCCGTTTCACTCCCGCCGGTCATTGCATTAATATAAAACGGAAAATCCAACTCCAAACCGGCAATATTAGTTTGCAAACTGATGGGTTCTTTATTATTGGGAATAGAACGATGGACAAAACGGATCCTGTCAAAATCAGAAACCGGATTCTCTTCGCTTTGTTGAAGCGCTAAGCGGATATGATCATCTTTTCGAATACTGGTCATAAGACCTCCCTCTTGGCTATCGTTATAGTCAGCGGCATGATGCCTATACTTAATAATATATCACTTATGTTTGCCGGATGTGGGAAAAACGCTATGGCACAATCCCCTCCACCGGCACCTGATGATTTGCCAACACCACCATTACGCAAACAAACATCAATGAACATTTTGATCAACGGTGTCTCAATGGCCAGATGGGTAAGTATTTCCAACTGATTCAGCCATATTCGATATCGCCGGATACCTTCTAAAAACTCTTCGATTGAACGACTGTTAACCACATCATCGACAATCATCTTTGCTTTGTTCATTAACTCGACATAATTGGCGTCATCCGCAAACTTATTGATCCAATCCACATGACTCTTCGTCGATACCGGATGACCCGTCCAACCAACGACCCAATGCATGTCGAATGGCCATTTTATATGCGTGATGGACAGCAAAGGCCAATCCATTGTTATCATCCCAGATATTGATTCAGAATGATCAAAATCCGCAAACCGCGTATAGCGTATGATACCGCCAAAAACCGCAGCAGCCAAGTCACCATAAGATCCACCTGTCTGAAGCTCGAATTGACTGATAACACAAATTTTATACTGAGAAAGCAGATCCAAATTTAACTGATGGTATTTATTCAGACCCTTAATGATCGCAGCGACCACAGCACCACTCGATCCTAATCCCAGTTTTATCCCGTCTTCACTATCCAGATCACTATCAATCGTGATACATACCGGAGCCAATGGCCGATTTTTCTCTTCTAGTAACCGATAAAAAACCTTTAAGGCAGATATTGCATACTTCCAATACTCATCCGAATGATTTAAATCATTAAGTACGATTTCGATTTCATTATTTACGTTCTTAAGAGAGAATGCTTTAGAATCTTGGATGTTAACTCGTATGCACCGCTGAGTCGCCAAAATTATTGCAGGATGACCAGGATGAACGACCGCATATTCTCCCGCGATGTATAACTTACCCCAACCGATTCCTTCAGTTTTCATCAATGATCGTTGCCCCCTCTCCTGGTAAGCAAATGATCATATTATCTTTATTGATCTCTTTTGACATCTTCTCAAAAATTGTTTGTACTTGCGATTTTCGTGTTAGTATCTTCACATTAGGCCCGGCATCCATCGTAGCATAACATTCAAACCCTTCCGACCGAAGACTCTCTACCTGTTGAAGGACTTTGATCGTATCCGGTTGCCAATACAGTACCGGAGGTTTTGCGGCCATCATGCTGGCATGCATGCGCAATGCACTTCTTTCGGTGATTTCACCAACAGTGACAAAATCATGTCTCTTGATTGCTCTTTTTATGCTTTCAATATCCGATTGTGCACTTTCTACCCAAGCAGGATAGTACGGTGATGAATCAACAGTCCGGCGCATGGCTTCTTTGCTTGAAACCTTCTTAACCTCTTTACTGATCATAACCACGATCATAGCGATATCCCAATCAGCACTGTCATACTCGAAGGCATAAGGGATTTCCCCTTTCTGCCATACGACAAACCCGCCAAATAAACTCCTTGTTGCCGATCCTGAACCAAAACGGGTGATGACAGAAAGTTCTTTTCTAGGTAAGTTTATATTAAAATAGCGGTTTGCGGCTGTTGCCAAAGCAGCAAATCCGGATGCGCTCGAAGCCAAACCGGCGGCCGTCGGAAAATTATTGAATGACGATATCCTTATTTTATTTTTTCTTTCACTTAATTCTCTGAAGCGATCGATGAATTTGAAAACTTTTTCTGACTCTGCTTCTTCTTGTTTGATTCCGTTTAAAATGAACTCATCTTTGTTCGCTGTTTCAATCGTCGTATCAGTATATAAATGATCCAATGTCAGTGAAAGCGAGCTGTTGTAGGGAATCACATTTTTCTCGTCCTGTTTACCCCAATACTTAACCAGTGCAATGTTAGCATGCGCACGTGCCGTGATTTTGTGTAAATTCAAATCCAAAACCCACAAGTTTTCATCCTTCCAACGTTTGATGACCTCATCCTTACTTTTTTCATTCTGACATAAAGCAATAACACACCCGCCACGGCCCCCTCCGGTCAACTTTGCACCTAAAG
>PHAF01000018.1:5004-23758 GCA_002841605.1 Firmicutes bacterium HGW-Firmicutes-10
CATTCACCAAATGATCGATCTCTGGATGACTGACACTTAAAATTTTAAGTAACTGCTGCGCTTCTGTCATTTTTAAACCCAGCTCGACCATGTTTCCTTTTTCAATTAAACGGATCGAAAGCTCACTTAATTTTCCTAATTGATCCATCGCATCCCGGTATTTAGCACTTTTTTTCATAATCTCTGCGATATCCAATACTGCCTGTTTTGTTGATGCGACGATACCCGTATCTTTAATTAATAAATACCCGTGCAAAAACGATTGAATTGGCACTATTCCTTTGCCCCGCTTAAAAAGTACTGGGACTTTACTGTTTACAACGACCCCATCGAGGCCCGAAGGGTTTCCGTGCGCAATCGTTTCACCAACATGAACAAGTTCTAAAAGTTGTTCTTGTGTAAGAAAAATTTGCTTGTATTTGAAAAGGGCTTTGATAACTGAGGATACAACAGCTGCACTTGAACCCATCCCCCGACCGACAGGAATCTCACTATTAATCGATATTTTCAGTGAATCTTCGATGGATAAACGTTTTCTGACTTCCTTTATGACCTCAGTAACATTTGATAGCTGTGCCGGGGCATTGATCAGTTTCCCTTGATACAAAGAACACTCAAGAACATCTGTATCACATTTTTCAACCATCGTAGAAACTGAATGCGAAAAAAGCGGTAATGCAATGGCTCCATAGCCATACACAACTGCATGTTCACCCATTAAAATGATTTTTCCGTGGCTCAAAGACTCATTCATGAACTAACTCCTACTCTACAATAAATATTGTACCAAAAATGGAGCCGCATACAATGACATAAATTGTACACCGTAGTTTACACCCAGTTTATTCAGTGTTCCGCTGATTAATGCAATCAACAATACACCGAAAATATTGATCAGTCCTGCATCCATATATGCCAGCAGTAAAATGAAAGCCACAAACAATCCCAGAACCGCTTCATGAGGAATCTGTTTGAGTATGAAATTGGTAAAACTGTTTGCGAAGCGACTTATAAAAGAATGAGTAATCGCTGCTGCGACGATTGAAGCTATCAAAACCACGATTACAAATTGCGATGAAGTCAGTATGTGATGCAAATTGTTTTCAAGCGATAAAACCGGTGGTGCATTGAACAATGCACTTCCCGGACCGATTGCCACAGGAGATAGAGGTATTCCCAACGCTAAAAGCGGGATAATGATTTGCGATAAATAGGTAGATTGTGCCATCGCCGCTTTGGCGACAATGCTTATTTGTGCACTCTCTGTCACATCTTTGCTTCTTTTCGCAACCAACTCACCAATTAATATGATCAATCCTACCGGACTTAGAACAAAGAGGAAATTGGTGATTAGTGCTGAAATTGAAGCACTCTCCAATTCTTTCCTGGTCAAAATCTTAAATGGATTCAATGTCTTGATTTTCTCATCATGCCTGTTCAACTTTATAGTCTTATAGTTCGCAACTTCCATCTGCTTGTAAGCATTTTTGTTTAGTAATGAAAAAAGCGAATGGACCAACGGACCGATCGTTATTGCCAAGAAGAATGAGGTTGTAATATTGACGTTTGCAGGTATAACACCAATGCCCCAGTAAAGGTGGCGCAAACTTTGAAACAAGATAGCCAAAGGCAGAATGCTTAACAATGACAATGTTTTTGCTTTCGATGTAAGTGATAAAAAGACAGCCCCACCAATAAACAAATAACGTGCGTATGGAGTGATCAAGGTGGCATAAGGAGCAAGAAGATTCGCTAGAAGCAACGATAGCGGAACGGAGATTGCTACGCTTATTAGTCCTCCGGCAGCCATTTTTTTGATGGTCATTGCTGCCATCCCCTCATTTTTCAAGTGAATTGCATTTTCTATCATCGGGCTCGATAAAACGCCCCCCGGAAGCCCTGCCAATGCCGTAGGCATCGCATTGGTAAAGTTTAGTGTAACGATGGCTGATATGAAAAAAGCCAATACGACCATCGGATGGACTTGTGCTAAGACGAGGACCAGTGTGACGGGTAATAAAACCGAAGTTTCATCGGTACCCGGAATAAATCCAATAAATATATAAATAGCTGCTGCAATCACAATGGCAGCAAGCATTTGAATGACGAGTGTCGTGTCCATTATTCATCCTCAACAATCAAATTGCGTTTAGGTTTGATTAATAAAACAGAAATCGAAAACCCAAGAACTGCACCTGCCAAGCCGAGCAATAGTCCCATCGGTCGATCGCCTTTTGGCGCAAATGAAAACAAGGAAAAAGTAGTAATCGTCGTTATGACCATCGAAAAGAGCAAATGGCGACTCTCCACGACATCACCCCAAATCTCAATGTATTGCTTTTCTTTTAGAAACTTTCTCATAATACCTCCATAGGTTCATTCTTATTATACAGAAAGAATACAAAAAGAGTGATATTTTACACTACAGGAAAAAAGTCCTTTCGGACTTAATATTGTTCTACTATACGTGCAATCAGTTCATTGCTTACTTGCAACCCTGTGATTTCAATCAAGGTTTCCTTCAAACCTCTGCTTTTAATGAGTTCTTGCAATTTCACAGCTTCTGCATCATCGGATGCATCATAATGTAAAGCATTGGCTATGGAGGTGACCAAGTGATCGACCGGCAATCCCACACGATTACATTCTTTAAGCGGTTTAATGAATCGATCATTACTGGAGAGTTTCCGTAATACACCTCTGGCAACTCGACCGACTTCATCGATTACATACGGATTCTTGAATCGCTGGATGGTTTTTAACATATACTTCTTCTGTGCTTCTTCGTCAAATCCGTATTGATTGACTAAATAGGCTGAGGTCTCGCTGAGCACTCCTGTAAGTAAACGCTCGACTTTTTCGTCCTTCAGTGACTCAAAAATCGTCTTGTAGCCTTCACGATATGCCGCATAAGCAACCGTCGCATGACCGGTATTGACTGTGAAGAGTTTGCGTTCGATAAATGCTTCCAGGCGGTCGGTAAAATGGGCGCCTTCAATTGTGAAACTTCCTTTGATACCTTTGGTGTCGATGACCCATTCGTAAAAAGGTTCAACTTTGACATGCAAAGGATCTTCATTGACTTGATTAGGAACGATGCGATCGACAGCGGCATTTGGGAATCCGACCCATTGATCAAGATATTTTATTGCTTCATCCGAAAGTAAAACGCGTAATTGTGTTTCCAGTTGATAAGATCCACCAATGGTATTTTCACAGGCAATGATATTCAGATAGGATTGAATCTGATTGCTTGCACGATATTCAATCGTTGAAACGAGGGTCTTTGCGATCATCGGCAAAATGGAGGGTCCGACTGCCGTCGTGATAAGACTTGCCTGATTGAGAGCCAACTGTGTTAATTCCGGTTCATTGCGACTGTTAATACCCGTCACATTGACGACTTGGATCGACTCGATCGTTTCACCGACAAGCTCAACCGTGTATTCGTTTCGTTGCTTCAGCGCAGCTATAACGGTGTCATTGACATCCAAAAAGGTGACATGGTACTCTGATTGTGTTAATAGAAGACCGATAAAACCGCGACCAATATTCCCCGCCCCAAAGTGTACCGCCTGTTTCATGCTTAACCCTCCTCAAGCAAACGTGCTTACTACAATTTCATTATAGAGGGGTTATTGTCTAGGGTTAAGTTAAAGAAATTTAAGTTAATGTTGCCAAGATTGAATAATGGTGCCAAAATTTGAATATAAATAATGAAGTGGAGGATTGAATCGTGAATGAGAGACTTTTAAAGCGTCTGGATGCTTTGGGGTTGTATCTTAGTAAGTGCGAGGACACCCTAGCTTTGCTTGCTTTGGGTTCGGTAGGCATCGAGTGCAGCCGCATCGATGAGTATTCCGATCTCGATTTTTTCTTGATCGTAAAAAAAGGAAGCAAGTCAAAATACCTTGATTCCTTGTTTTGGCTAAATGATGTGTATCCTTTGGCTTATTGGTTTAAAAACACGGTCGATGGCTATAAAATACTGTTTGAAGATGGCATATATGGAGAATTTGCGGTATTTGAAGAATCAGAGATGGATACAATTTCTTACAATGAAGGTCGTTGGATTTTTAAGAAACCTGAATGCACCACAAACAATGTTCAATCAAAACCTTTTGAACCTATTGAAAGCAATGACATCGAATATCAAATCAATGAACTGCTTACAAATTTACTAGTCGGCATGCAAAGGTACCGCCGGGGTGAAAAGCTGGCTGCCCAACGGCTGATCGAATTTTTTGCTTTAAACCGGTTGTTAAGTATTCTAACTTCTATTTACATCGAAGAAAAAGGTTATCCGGATAAATTCAATCTTGAACGCCGCATTGAGTTTCGTTTTCCGATCTTTGCCAAAAGTTTACCGTTGTTTGTACAAGGAATCGAGAATGTTCCGGCATCTGCATCTCATCTTCTCGCTTTTGTGACGAGTCACTTTAAAGTGAATGACGCTTTGGTAAGTGAAATCAAAAAATACTTGGTATGAATCTACACTGTCTTTTTGATTTTTCTAAAACCTGCCAATATAAGCATGTACAGATACAGAATAGGCAGTGCCGGAAGTAAGTAAAAAAAGTCGTATGGGATCCATCGGGCAAACAATGCGAATGCCGGATTGGTAGGTGCTGACCAGTCTTTGATCGTAAAGAAATAATTAGCAGGTATTCGATAGTTTTGATACATAAATACATTAAAGAGGTGCAGTGTATATCCAATTAATAAGACCATGATCGTCAGCTTTATGGCCTTTTTTACAGATGGCTGGGCATCGTATAGTTTCCAGTGTGCCATCATCAAGGGAATCAAAAATATCAGGCCATGAAAGATATAATATGAGATCGTCATTCCGGAGTAAACGATGGCATAGTCATTGCTCGGGATCAGGATTGCAGCAAGTGCTCCAGGCAGGCAGAGATAAAAGGCGAAATCCATCAACAATGTTTTCTTAAAAAACAGCGATGCCGGAATCAAAAACACCGCAATATTGCATAGCTGTAAGGGAAGTAGTGTCAAAATATGTGAGCCATATATAAAGAAGTAATAAAGATTCCAAACGTAGGCAAGAAAATTGATGAAACACAAAATATAAAGGAAGCGGATTTTGGAGTCACTGCTTTTTTCTTTATAGAAATAAAAACTGACCATGACGAAAATCACGGTAAGTATATAATAGTTGAAAAGCGGGAATATCGAATAAATCATCATATATATTAACGGGTAGAAGAGTTGGCTGCTGCTCTTTGTTGCGACATGACAGCATCGATCGCAAGTACGACAGCCAAGGCATTAAGTTCATCTCTTTGATCAGGAATATCTAAAACATAAGTATCTCCCCAAGTAAGCCATTCTTTTTTGATGTTCACAACCACATGACCTTGGTTGATGATTTCATAGTCGTGAGCCCAAAAATTGCCGATGACTTCCCAGTCCAATCCCAATATGGAGTACACAGGTTTTAAAAAGGTAAACTCTTTTACGATTTCAGCTACTTGTAAACCATCAACGAAAACAAAGAACCTAGGCAAAAAAGTCCAGACTTTCTGTTGTAAAAATATCCGTTCCGTATGATTGACATCGTAAACATGCAATTTCTTGCCTAATGTAAATATTTCTCCCTCAACAAAATAACGATCCGTACCTGTTTCGTCTTTAACAGTAAACTTGTCATTGAATGAAAACACTTTTTGTTTGATATATAGTTTCATTTTGTCCCCTGTTCCTTATCTATCTCTGATTTTACATGGATATAAGTCAAATGTCATCCCAATTTCACTCTTTGTGTATACACATCTTTATAAAAAAGTGATATAGTGAATTCGCAATCAGAACACAGGAGAGACAAATGAAAATTAGAGTCAATATGCTTTCAAGCGCCGATGCCGTAGAAGGTCAAGGTGTAGGAAGTGCTTATCTAGAATTGATCAATTTGCTTAAAGAAGAGGCTTATCATGCCATCGACTTGACGATCAATGAATCCGGATATTTTGATATCAACCATATTCATACGATCGACCCGATGAATTTTTATAAAATCAAAATGCATAAAGGCGCAAATATCATGGCTGTCCACTTTCTCCCTCATACGTTGGAGGGATCCATTGATTTGCCGAAGTTCATCTTTGCTGGATTAAAACACTATATCATTGATTTTTATAAGAGTGCTGACTATCTGGTGGTTGTTAATCCGATCTTCATCAAAGAATTGATTCAGTTAGGTATTCCGGAAAGTCGCATCAAATATATCCCGAATTATGTGTCAAAGCAGAAATTCTATGCCTATGATGAACAAAAGCGTAATCAAGTCCGTGCTAAATATGGAGTTAAAGAAGATGATTTTGTCGTTATCGGTGTCGGTCAGGTTCAAATGCGCAAAGGTGTCGTCGATTTTGTCGAGGTCGCAAAAAAATGTCCGGAGGTTAAATTTTTGTGGTGTGGCGGTTTTTCATTTGGAGCGATTACCGATGGATATCATCAGCTGAAAGATGTCATGGAGAATCATCCTGAAAATGTTCAATTTCTTGGTATTATCCCACGTGAAGATATGAATGACATATACAATGTTAGTGACGTATTGTTTATGCCTTCTTATAACGAGTTATTCCCGATGGCCATTTTGGAAGCATGTAACCTACACAAACCGCTGTTATTAAGAAATCTGGATTTATATCAGGATATCTTGTTTGATTCTTATCTAAAGGCTGAAGATAATGAAGCATTTGCTAAAATGCTGTGTGATCTTAATCGCGATCCTGATTTCTATCGTGAAGCAATGGCCCTTTCTGAGAAAATCAGCATATATTACTCAAAAGAACATGTGTTGAAACAGTGGCTCGATTTCTATCGTCAGGTTTATGATAAGTCTTACTCAGATATCAAAACTGTTAAGGTTGATACAGAAGATTTTGATAAAATATTATGTAAGAAAAAGCAAATGCTGGTGTTGGACAATAAACATTACAGCAATAGCATTTTCATTAAGGATCAGCCTTTTTCTATCTTGCATCGTTTTAATAAGGATCGGGTTATTAGTGTGAAAATCGTTGATTTTGAGGAGTTTAATTATCTTGATGAAGAGACGGCGTTGGACATCTTGATCAATCATCAGGATAAATTGAATTTGTCAGCGAAAGATATGTATAAGTATAGCAAAAAGAAAGATTTTGCTCTTTTGGAATTTGGCCCAATCGTTGAGTAGTAACCGCGCAAGCGGTTTTCTTTTGGGCAAAGCAATCCATGAAATCTTTCTATTATGATATACTCATTAAAGAAATGAGGGATTAAAATGATTTCTGAAGCTGTAAAACTATTAAAAACCAGAAAGCTGCTTTTACAAGGTTTTGCCTTCTTTGCTTTCTTTATGGTGATTTATACGATGATTGACGGGTTTAACTTAAGCTATTTGGCCATGCAACAACAATATGGCAGTTATCTTGTCGCTGTAAATATCTTGCTAAATGTCACGATGGCTTTCTTGAGTGCTTTATTGTTGAATCTCAGTACAGCCATGGCATCATTGAAAGGGAAGGACAGTAAAGGTTCTAATCTAAGTTTCGTGTCCGTGCTTTTCGGAATTCTTACATATGGATGCACACCCTGTGTCATCGCTTTCTTCGCTAGTGTCGGAATAGCTTTTTCGGTCATTGCTTTACCTTTAGCCGGACTTCCTTACAAACTGATATCATTGGTACTTATCGTCATTGGTATATTATGGACCATACGCGAAATCAAGTTTGGCCAATGCAAAGTCAAATATTCTAACTAACCACTT
Organism: Firmicutes bacterium HGW-Firmicutes-10; assembly: GCA_002841605.1. Taxonomy (GTDB): domain Bacteria; phylum Bacillota_I; class Bacilli_A; order Erysipelotrichales; family Erysipelotrichaceae; genus UBA2227. Next base: position 12,776 of record PHAF01000018.1, read on the forward strand.
CAATGTGGTTTTTTTCTGCGAATCATTGAAGTTATCATTGTCTGTATGTATACTTTCTTTGCGAGGTCAAACATGAAAAAACTTTCAAAAAAATTATTCAGCAGAAACATTATATTGCGACTTGTACAGAAAGAAGACAAATCATCTTATTATAATGCCGGTTTTCGTAGCATTGATTCACAGTCTATGTATTTTACTCAAACAAGCGCATCTTTCAGTGAAGATCAGATTTACGGGTATATTGATAGAATTGTTGATGATGAAAACAGATATGACTTCCTAATAACTGATTCCTCGGGTGTAATATTCGGTGAATCTGTTTTGAATGAGATTGATTGGCAAAAACGAATCGCAAATTATCGAATCGTCTTATTTAATCAGAAGTATTTTGGTCGTGGTATCGGAAGTGAAGCCCTTTCTCTGTCAGTAAGTTTTGGGTTTGAAGAATTAGGATTGTTGCGAATCGAACTTGAAGTTTTCGGCTTTAACGAAAGAGCCATACGAGCATACAAGAAAGTTGGATTTGTCACTGATGAAATCGAGGAAAATGTCAAATTGCTCGATGGAAGTCTTGGCTCAATTTATAAAATGAGCATTGAAAAGAGTCAATTTCAACAATAAAAAACCACTTTTTCAAGTGGTTCCGTAATCAAGAAAATTTATCGAAGAATACGTGCTCGTCTTGAATATCGTGCTTCTTCAACACTTTGATACAAGCGTTGATCATCCCTGGAGATCCACATAAATATGCTTCTGCTTCTTTTAAATCTCCGGTCATCCGATCGACCACATCCGTAATCAATCCGACTTCTCCTGTCCAGTTTTCTTCAGGCTTTGGATCAGATAATGCCGGGATATATTGAAAATTCGGAAACTCTTCGGAAAGTTTTACAAACTCTTCGGTATAAAACAAGTCTTTCGTCGTTCTTGCCCCAAAAAAATACTTAACTTTTCGAGGCATTCCCTGATCTCTTAGATAATGCAATATTGAGCGAATCGGAGCTTTGCCTGATCCTCCCGCAATGCAAATCATTTCCCGATCAGAATCTTCTTGTAGATAAAAGTGACCGAATGGTCCTGTGACGATGATTTTGTCGCCCATTTCCAAGGCTTTATGTACGAAGGTGGTCGCTTGACCATTGGGTACCATACGGATGATCATTTCAAGGTGATCTTTGTCTTTAGGATTGGATGCCATCGAGTAAGCGCGAATGACCTCAATCCCTGGTACACGGATTTGAGCATATTGACCGGGTTTAAAGTCGATCTGCTCACCTTCTTTTAATTTGAATCTCACCAGCTTGATATCATAAGTCAAATCTTCAATATAGTCAACGGTTGTTTCGTATTCCTTTGCGTTTAGTAACTCTTCAGGAATTTCGATTTTCATGTCGCCACGCACTTTTACCTGGCATGACAACCTGACTCCACTGTCTCGTTCTTCTTGGCTGAGAAAGGGATCTTCGGTTGGCTTGATCTCGCCATCACCCCCTTCGATCAATCGGAATTTACACATTCCGCACGTCGCCTTGCCGCCGCAAGCCGATGGTAAAAAGACTTTGTTTTGACTCAGTGAAACCAATACACTGTCATCTCCCATAACGGGAATCTGAGTTTCTTGATTGATGGTGATCATTTTCTCACCACTGCCACCCATCAGCTTATCCACTAAAATCAAAATAAAGGTGATTATTAATAATATGCCAATCAAAACGATAGGTACGTAAATATTCATGAGAACCTCCTAAAAGCTCAGCCCGGTAAATCCTAGAAACGCAAGTGACAGGATTCCGAGAATGATGAATACGATTCCCTTACCAACCAACCCGCGCGGCACATCGCTTTGGATGGCAGCCATTTTTTCACGGACACCGGCAACGATGATGATTGCCATCATCCAACCCAGTGAAGAGGCGAAGGAGAATGTAGCGGTTTGAAGGAAATTGTAATTACGGTTGACGAAGAAAAGCGAAACAGCCAATACCACGCAGTTAACGGTGATCAATGGAAGAAAGATACCGAAAGATGAATAGACTTTAGGCAAGTATTTTTCAATAAAGATTTCCAGAATTTGAACTGTTGCGGCGATGGTGATAATAAACACCAGCAGAGCTAAATTCGTTGTATTGGTTGCTTTTAATAGTAAGTAAATCGGATAGTTGATAATACCGGTAAGTGTTACGACGATAACAACAGCCAAACCCATCCCCTTGGCATTTTTAACGTTGGTAGAGATGGCAATCAACGGACACATACCCAAAATAAAGGTAAATGCGATATTGTTATTCAATAATGATGAAATAAAGAGATCAGTTAAGTTCATATGGATCCTCCCTAAACAGTTTCATAATAGTGGATCCATTCGCGGATCAACCATATAAACAAACCTAGAACAAAGAAGCCGCCGGGTGCCAATGCCATGACTGCCCAAGTCGGAAACGTAACCGGCATGATTTGGATATTTAACAGCGTTCCAAAGGCCAGTAACTCACGAACGACGGATACCATCAGCAATACGAAAGTATATCCCATACCACTGGCAAATCCGTCAATCAACGAATATCGGACCGGATTACGTACAGCAAATGCTTCTGCGCGTCCCATAACGATACAATTAGTGATTATCAGACCGACATATGCGCCAAGTGCTTTACTGATAGCCGGGAAGTAAGCGGATAAAAACATTTGTACGGCAATAACGAAGGTCGAAATGATGACCATGTAGGTTACCATGCGGACTTTCGGAGGAATGAAATTACGGATCGCAGCAACAGCTGCGGAACTGGCCATAACTACGAAGGTTACGCCTAACCCCATCGCAATCGCATTTTCAACTTTGTTGGTGACGGCAAGTGAACTACAAATCCCCAACACAGCCACGACGACCGGGTTGTTGCGGGAGATGCCGTCTTTCATGATGTTATACCACTTGGTATATTTTAGGCGGATAAGTTTCATGTTATTGCCCTCCTAACTGCGCTAAAGCACTCAGTACATCAGCATAGCTGTCATTAAGAATTTGCTCAAAGGCTTTTGAGGTACGGGTAGCACCGGTAATGCTGTCGACTTCATTGGGTTTGTTTGGGGATGAATCCGGAATATTGATCTCAATTTTCGGGACAATCTTGATACCGACATACTTCGCCAAGTATTTTAAATCAGCCACTACGCCACCCAACCCAGGAGTTTCTTCTTGTTGCATGATACGGATTTGACGAATCGTTTCCTTATCATTTTCCAACGTGATTATTCCGATTATCGGACCCCAGACGCCGCCACCGCTAAACTGATAGCTGACGCGACCGGAGTTCTTTTCAATATAGAACGTAAACTCTCCGATTTCCTTCACTTCAATATTTTCATCAAATACGGTTGAAATATTTCCGGTATTAAAGGAAATATCATTTGCGCTGAGTACGATCGATTTCAGTTCATTTGCAGCATTGGCATCAATTAGCGGGCGAGTCCATATTTCCATACCCACAAATACGACGGATGTCAATGAACCCAGTATCAAAATGAACCAAACCATTTTCAAATAACGTTTCATTGGGATACCTCCGAGAACTTCTGGTTGATTTTCATGCTGTCAATAATCGGGGCTAGTGCATTCATAATGATAACAGCAAATACGACGCCTTCCGGAAATGTTGCAAAATTGCGGATGATTACAGTGATCAATCCTATTCCGATACCATAGATTATCTTAGAATATGGATATTTGGGTGCAGTTGAGGCATCGGATACCAAAAAGAATGCCGCAAACATAACACCACCGACCAATAAGGAAAGTAATGGATCCTTGAATTTATCTGGCGATAGCAAACCGCCGGCAAAATTTACGACAAAGATTGTTGTTAAAAATGCCAAAGGGGCTTTCCAGTCAATGATTTTCAATAAAATCAATAATAACCCCAACACAATTATGCCCAAACGGAAGGTTTCCCCAATCGTACCTGGGACATTGCCAAGCAATAAGTCCGTGACTGAATAAGGAAATTCGATTCCTCGGTTAAGTGTGATCAATGGCGTTGCGGTTGCGACGACATCTTCAGTGACCGGGTTTAACCATTTTGTAAGCATATAGGGAGGGAATGCAAAATATAAAAACAGGATGCCGACAACAGAAGGATGGAATACATTCTTCCCCAATCCTCCGAAGATAGCTTTTCCAAAGAATACACCGAAGGTCGATCCGATGGCGGCCATCCACCATGTGGCTGTCGGTGGCATCATTAATGCAAAAATCAAAGGAACAATGATCCATGCGTTTTCGATGGTTTTCTTTCGAACCTTAGCGAATACAACTTCTACCAGAAATGCAAAGGCTATGGATATACCTGTAATCAAAAGAACATTTAATCCAAAAATATACGTGGCATAAAGCAAAAGTACCCCAAGTGCGGATGCAAACACAATCAGATTTCTCTGTGATGGCACCTCGTTAGGGTTTGAGGATTGACTTGAAATCATTGAATCACCACTTTCTAATATGAGATTTCACATAGAATATAAGAATATCTTCCCCGAATATTCGATTTGAGTATATCACATTCATTTCTCATGTTTAAGTGATATACATTATCGATATCAATGATAAAAAACCCACTAAATAGTGCAATTTCTCGATATTTTCACAATCTTGTTTTTTTCATTTCTTTCGATAGAAAAAGGGTCCGAAATCATGATCATACCGGTCTCGTCTGTGCAATTTCTCGATTTTTTATCATTCTATAATATCATTGTAACGGAAATTTCTTGTTTTTCATAGTGATATTATGGTTCGATTTCAACTCACATTGCTGTTTTACTTCATTAAAAAAGACCGCTTTCGCGGTCTACTCCATAACGAATTCAACGAATTCTTTGAGTGACTCTGTTTTAGGGTTTTCCAATATGGATGTTGGTCCATGTTCTACGATGCGACCATCTTCCATGTAAAGAATATAGTCAGCAACTTTCTTGGCAAATCCAAGCTCATGAGTAACGATGACGAATCGCATATTCTTCTCTCTTAACTTCAGAATCGTACGCAGTACTTCTCGCGTCAAGATCGGATCGAGTGCGGATGTTGGTTCATCAAGAAACATGACCTCCGGATTTATGGCTAAACTGCGAATGATTGAAACGCGTTGAGCTTGACCACCGGATAACTGAATCGGTTTCTTGTTCATATGCTCAACCAGTTCAAATTGTGTCAACAGATCGATGGCGAGTTTAGTCGCTTCTTGAGGAGTTTTATTGTGCACTTTCTCAAGCACCAGCGTAATATTGCGTAGGGCTGTAAGATGCGGGAACAAGTTGTGAGACTGAAACACAAATCCGACTTTTTTATAGTAATCCTTTGCTTCGGTCAGTACAACGTCAATGTCGTTGACAAAGATTTCGCCTGCATCCGGATTTTCGATTTTGGACATCAATCGCAACAAAGTTGACTTTCCGGCACCACTGGGACCGATAATCGCGATAGCTTCCGCATGTTCCAGTTTTAGTGATATATCTTGTAAGATTGCTTTCCCATGATATGAATGATTGATATTATTTAAGTTTATTTTCATACAGACACCTTCTTTTCTATCCATCTAGATAGAGCGACCAAGGGTATCGTCATTAACAGATAAGTCACAAACATCAACAGATAACCTTCGACATAGAGTAATAGGTTTGCTTGAATACGGTCGATTTGGAAGTACAGTTCTTTGACTCCGATGACGCTGAGTAAGCTGCTTCCTTTTATGATAAAGGTCAGATTTCCGATCAATGGAGGAAAGATTACTTTTAGAATTTGGGGGATGATGATATATCGGTATGCCTGAGACTTACTGAAGCCAAGCACTTGAATCGCTTGGTACTGATTGGCATCAATGGATTCCATTGCGCCAAGTAAGACACTTTTCATATATGGAGCCATATAAAGGCTGAATGCCAGTATGCCGACGTTTAAGCGATTGTTTATGCCCATCGGGATGGCGATGAAGTAGTACATAGCGATAATAAATACGATCAATGGTGAGCCGAAGACGATTTCATCGAAAATCCGGCCGACATAACGGAAGAATGGTAATTTAGATACAGAGGCCAGGTACAGTACAAATCCGGTGAACATGCTGAAGAAGAGTGAGGCCAAGCTGATATAAAGCGTCAAAAGCCAGCTCTGGAAAATTTCCGGACCGGCTGGCCATAGACGTGTCATATCAAAGTTTTCTTTTCCTGGGTAGGAGTAGGCAATAAAGAAGACCAACAGGCCGTATAATGCCAATGCCAGCAGGAAATGAATACTTTTTTTAATCATTGGATGTTAAGAATAAGTCGAATCCTTCTTCAAGCAAATATTCTGATAAAAGGATCGGATTGTACTTTTCGCGAAGACGGGTATTTACACCTTCTGATTCCATGGAAGCGATAAATTCGTTCGCTTTTTGTAACAGTTCAGCATTTCCTTTTTTGACGCCCATGCCAATCGGATTGACTTGTAACGGATCAAGGAAGATAACAGTTGACGCCGGATTAGCTTTGAAGTTGCTTGCTGCAGCCAATAAACTTAATACGGTTGCCTGAGCGGCTCCGGTCGTAACTTCGATTACAGCCAAGGCTGCACTGTCAGTTTCAATCGGTGTTCCCGGATTAGCGGCTTTTGAAGTCGGAATATCAAGGAATACAGTTCCTTTTTGTCCGGCAAACTTTACGCCATTGTATGCAAGTACATCATCAATGGATTGAATGTTGTTTGCATCAACGAACGCTTTGTTAGCCAATGTAACTAGCGGGAAGTATACGTAAGGATTGGTGAAATCAATGGTTTCCTGACGTGCCGGAGTGATGGACATCGATGCAATGATGATGTCGATTTCGCCGGTTTGCAAGGATGTGATCAACGATCCAAACGGTAAGTCAAAGATTTCTACTTCGCGACCCATGAATTTTCCTAGTTCTCTAGCGATGTCAACGCTGATCCCACTAGGATTGCTGGAAGAATCGACGGTTTCAAACGGGGGATAACGAAGGTCCATGCCTACTTTTAATGCAGGAAGCTCTTCTTTTGGTGCGCACGCAGATAATGCGAGCAAGATGACGGATATAATGAGTATAAGTGATTTTTTCATATCAAGGGGTTCCTTTTCTAATCGTAAGTTTAGTATACGTATTTTGTTCAAATGTTACAACAAAAATGATTTTATACAATTTAATTGATAATCATCTTTCGAATTTATCAATCCAATCCTGTGGTATTTCGGACACTTGAGCAAATATCGCTCCTAAAAGCATGGCTCTTTCCCCGCTTGCTCCTCCGAGTCGGACATTGGTTTCGACCATGTCTTGATAAGATTCACATTGATTTAAAATCCGGAAAATAAGTGGAACGGATTGCGGGATGTGACAGGCAATTCCGGCGTATTGTTTGATGAATGCGCGCGTGTCTTCCATCGTTAATGCCATGGACAGCTTTTCCTGATAACTTTCCGGTGCTAATTCTATCGCATTTGTTAACAATTCCAGTCTTGGCAATCTGGCAATATTTTCAATAATGTAATCAAACATCTCAAAGAACTGACGATATTCTTCTTTATCAGTAAATACCTTTGCAAGATTCCATGCCCAATCATTTCCATATCCAAGCTCTTTGCTTGCTAAGTATGGAACAAATCCGACTAGGTGATCGTCACTTACCGGCAATGGTGGTAAGCTCAGTCTTAGTTTTGAGGATATTGCATTGATGATCAATGTATGGTTATAGGTTTCGATATATCCGACATAGGGTCCTCCTGGTTTGGTTTGCTCAAAGATCAAATTCCGATAGTCTTCAATACTAAACTCTGGATTTCCTTTGGCAGCTTCATATAGCCATCTTAAAAACATACCTTGCGTCGTAACATCCCCTATCTTCGCATAGGGATAAGCAAAGAAAGAAGGTTTGGCTTGCGAATAATGTTCAAGTGATGGCAATTGAAATACCAGTGATTGTTTTTTGGCCAATTCTTCAAGAAAATCCATGTCGTAAATCCAGTGGAAGCCAAGGCTAGCAGCGTTGGCTATAAGTGCAGGGTTAATATATTTTTTCATAGGTGTACCTCTTTACTCTATTATATGGATAGTTCAATAAATCGCCTAATGAAATGCATTGTATACAATTTAAAGCTCCTTTTAGGAGCTTGTACTGTGTTGGATAAAGTTTTCTAGTACTTGATTGAACGATCCTGGTGAGTCCAGGTTGGCTACGTGAGCAGCATTCTCAATCGAAAATGTTTTGCATCCCGGATAATAATCTGACCAGTATTTCATGCACTTCTTGATTGTTCCTGTTTTGTCATTTTCGCCACACCCTATAAATACGGGGGCGTCAAACTGGAATTTTACTTCTCTTAGACAAGTATTGATTCCACTCCAAGAACTGACAAACTCCTTCTTACTAAATTTGTTTATCATGGTTCTAAATATTTCTCTGGCTTCTGGGGTCGATGCACATGCTTTGGTCATTTCTTTCTTTAGTAAATCCCATGGATAGAGATTCATCAACGCTACCGAGTGTCTCAACATCCATTTCTCAAAAGGTGTGTAAACTGGTAGAAAGATTGGAGTCGATCCCGCAATTAAATATCCCTTTGCTTTTCCGTAGTTGTGAGCAAATTCCTGGATAATGTAACCTCCCATTGACAATCCAATGAGTAGATAATTTTGAATTTCTTCTTTAAGAATGATGTTATAAACATCCTCAGCGGCAAGTCTGACCGAGAAGTCTTTACATGGTTTTGAATTTCCGTGTCCTCGAACATCAATGTTGATGATGGAATAACGTTCACTGAAATATTCAATCTGAGGTGTCCACATGGCACTATCGACACCGTACCCATGAATAAATACAAGTGTTAAATCTGTCTTCAAATCATTTATATAATAGTTAGTGTCACATAGATATCCGTTAATTTTCCTTTGTTCCATATATTTTACCTTTGTTTCTGCCATGGTAAAATTATACCACATAAACAATCGTTTAAGTTAAATATAGCACTATAATATATATAATTGTTATATTAATTATTCATATTCATATTATTAGATGTTAATTATCTGCATACTTTTTGACTCAAGGGCTTTTATAAATATATAAAAACCGGATGTGTGTTAATTAAAAAAGTTCTCTATAAGTTGATTAAATGCATCAGGTGCGTCTAAATTCGCTACATGTGAAGCATTCTCAATGATAAATAATGTGCATCCCGGGTATGCCTCCTCCCAGTATTTCATGCATTTCTTAATTGTGCCTGTTTTGTCTTGATCACCACATCCGACCAAAAGTGGAGCATCAAACTGAAAATTCACTTCACGTAGACAATTCGCAATACCTCCCCACGAACCAATAAATTCTTTTTTATTAAATTTATCAAACATTGACGATACTGCATCTTGTGCTGCAGAAGTCAAAGCACACGCTTTCGTCATCTCTTTTTTCAGAGTCTTCCATGGATAGAGACTCATTAAGGCCGATGAATGTTTTAGAGCCCATTTTTCAAAATTTGAGTATACCGGCAGAAATATCGGGGTCGATCCGGTTATCATATACCCTTTTGCACCACCGTATTGATAAGCAAATTCTTGAATGATGTATCCTCCCATAGACAATCCGATCAAAATGAATTCTTTGACAGATTCCTTGATGATAATGTTTCGGACATCTTCTGCCGCTATGCGTACAGTAAACTCACCACAAGGTTTGGAATTACCATGTCCACGAATATCGATGGTGATAACAGAATACCATTCGCTGAAATGAGTAATTTGTGGTTTCCACATGTCACTGTCAACTCCATATCCGTGAATAAATACCAGAGTCATGTCGGACCTCAAATCATTTACGTAATAACTGATGTCACATTCATTGCTGTTAAGCACTCGTCTTTCCATTTCGTATCCCCTTCTCTTACTTAACGTTATTATATCACTACCATTCTCTCATCAATATTATATTGGGTTGATTGGGCACAAAAAAATACCCTGCAAACAGGGTATTTGGTAAAAAATCAATTATTACGGCGTTAATCCTAAAGCGGCATCAGCTGTGATCAGACCGTGACCGGTTGCATCAGCACCCCAGGAAATAACTCTAGTTGTTCCGTTAGGTTGATATACATTCAACGAACCAGCACCCATAGGGATTGCAGCATCTTGAAGAATCGTTTCCGCTTGTAAAGGTGTCAATGCCGGATATTTTTGAGCCATCAATGCAACGATACCAGCAACATGCGGAGCTGCCATTGAGGTTCCACCAAGGAAGTAATAACTAGTTCTGTTTCCGCTGTTCAATTGATATGGACCAACAATCCAGGATCCTGGAGCAGCAACGTCTAAATCTTGACCTTCTTTAGCACGACTGGAGAACTCGGTAATATACATTTGACTCATTGGTGTGGGTTCTGAAACATTCAACCCATTCCACCAGGAACCTCCAGTACCTGGATACCATTCTCCGATCCATCCAGATGCAGCTACAGAAATTACAGGTTCATAAGCACCCGGATATCCCATTCCAGCTTCGCCACGATTTCCGGCAGATGCTACGATGATAACACCAGCTTCAATAGCGTAGTCAATTGCTTCTTTTTCGATTGGATCTAGTGCAGAACCACCCAAGCTCATGTTAATAACGACAGGATAATCTTTTAATACACCTTTTTTCAAGTTAGCAATATAGGTAATTCCCATCGAAATAACCGAAGACCAGCCACGACCATTCTGATTCAACACTTTGACCGGAATGATGGTAACATTCGGCGCAACCCCATTAATCGGTGTTCCGCGTAGGCTATATCCTAAAATTGTACTTGTAACATGAGTTCCGTGTCCGTTTTGATCATGTTCCCATTTGTTCGGTTGGAAAGATACAGTTCCGGCTAAGCCGGCACCACCACCAAAGGATGCTGCATATTCAACAGCGATTCTTTCTTGCGGGAAGTACTTACGCCAGGAATCATGTAAGCCTGTATCCAA
>PHAF01000019.1 GCA_002841605.1 Firmicutes bacterium HGW-Firmicutes-10
TTAATCCGATACTCCCGCCCGCTGTCACTGTGATTAAGATAATACAACCAGCCATCCAGAAACAACAAATCTGAAGACATATCTTCACTGATGACCTTAATGTCCGTACCATCCAACTTCGCACTGCTCAGCCGGTAGTTATGATTCAAATCCGAGAAGACCAGTCGTCCCTGATTTTCGTTAAGCGCAAATACGCGCAAGTCATTGACCTTCATCAAATCAGACCCATCCAACTTCACCCGATACAGCTTCAAAGCATCGGCAGAACTGTTAAAATACACCCAATCACCCACGACCAAAGTCAGATCTGCGGCATCCTGAGCCAACACCTTCAACTCACCGCTTTTATAATCCGATATCATTAAACTATTGTTATCTTCTACCGAAATAAACACCAACCCTTGATCAGAGGCATTCAATCGCTGAGCTGAAACATCTAAAAAACGCTCATTGATCGCTCCATCCGGCGACATTTTATAAATCCGATTCTCATCATCGTTATTGACATAGTAAATCCACCCGTTGACAATCAACATCCCGCCATACGGATACACGACATTAGAAGATACAAGTTCTTCCTTAGAACCATCCACCTTTACCCGTACCATTTTATATTCATCATCCAGACTCATAAAATACACCCAGTCTTCAAACACATTCAAGTAAACTCCGGCACGCTCTGAAATTCTCACAACATTCGATCCATCGCTTTTACTGAAATAAATACGCAAACGATCGCGCGAATTCGCAAATACGACGCCATCCTTCACCTTGACCCGATACCCGAAATTCGCAATGTTACCGTTGGTATTACCTAACTTTTGTGAAGAAGAAAAAGAACATCCTAAAAGCAACAAGAACCCCACAAAAAGAATGATGACTTTTCTCATACCCGCTCTCCCATCGTCTTAACCCATTAAAGTTACTTTTGTCCGCCTTCTCTTAATTTCTTCACAGCGACCCACAACATTACAATACCCGGAATACCCAACACTAAAACCCCGATGATCTGAGCGGAATTACCGAAATTGCCTCCGGAAAACATCAGTACCAAAATCAACAGTGCCAATAATAAACTTCCGACACCCCACGTCCCTATCATGATCCATAACCAGCGAATTGAAATTTTGTTTTCCTCAACCTTATCCTCAATCTGTCTCTGACCAGAAGTCTTTTCATGCAAACTCACATCCCCCAGTGTTACCCCGGACGCGGCTCTGCGTACTTTTGCACTGGGATCACTTTGTGCCTGTCTTAATACTTCCCTGGCCTCATCAGGATTGATCGCCCTTAACGCCTTAACGGCACGTTCACGAATGGTCTCATCCGCATCCTTCGCCGCTTTCATCAATCCTTCAATATCGTTCCTCAAAACCATAAGGTCGATATCTTCATATGTTCTCATTACATAGACCTCCTTAATATTGATTTGTTACTGATTGTGATTGCTTAGTAATCCCTAAATCATCGATATATACATTCCTACCCAAACGACACCCAATGTTGGTATACGGACTTTGACCTTCGACATCTGCGCCGCGACTTTCTCTATGAGCGGATCATCGGTAACGACGATTTTCTTGACATCGTCCAAACAAGAACGCATCAAATCATCCAAATCCGATCCCGGATTATAGTCTTCACTATTGAAAAACTTATAACTGGCCACCCGCTCCATCTTGATCACCGCATGAAAAGACAAACGGTCATCGATGTACTTATTTTCCTGATGTAAAGCCGATACGACTTCCCTGGCGATCATCGACGGAGTCACCGACATATCTTGAGGTAATTCACCCTCATATAAAATCCCCATCGCAAAAATATCGCGATGATGAAACAAGCGGGTGAAGTGCTCTTTTTCGATAACTTCATCTTCAACGGGTCGAACAACTTCTTTTAAAACAACGACATCCATCTTTTTCTTTGATTTCTTATTCGCATAAACAAAAAGACCAATCGCTATCGCACCTGATAAAACTCCACTAAAGAAATGCATCAATCGAGTTTCCGATGGGCTGCTTATCATAAGCAGAAAAGACACCAAAGATGACAATAAAAGAACTGCCCCAAGAATTCGATCCCATCCCCAACCAACTTTCTTTGAATCGGATATGCTTTGCTCCATGGGCTCCGGCTGTTTTATTGACATGATACTCACTGAACTTGGCGAAACCGTACCGGCCAGTTCAAAAGTCCTCAGCAGTAATTTATCTAAAAAATCCTGGTCATCATAAAGTTTCGATTTATGCAAAAAAGGCAAAACCTGACCACGTATATGTAAATCCGTTTCACTTATCAGATATTCCTTGACCGAATCCGCATCGCGCGCATCTTCTATTTCAATCAAAGCAATCACCGCTGCCTCACGAATCCCGGCATCCGGATTTAAAAGCGCTTCAAGCAACGCGATCCGGTTACGACTGTTTTTAAAGTTACTTACATCCTGTAATGATATCGCCATCAACATCCTCCTTTAACAAACACAAAAACCGTGAAATCCCCCATCACGTTTAATTCGACTTAACGCATCTTATAAGTATCAACGAGATTTATGCGTGTTGCGATAAGCTTTGTTTAGCAATGTTTCCATAAGTTCATGATATACCGGATTCGCCGATTTTCCCAGTACGACGATAAATTCACTGTCATGATGATGATCCGGATCTTCCATTGCATACTCCCAAACATCATCGACGACCGTCGGATCATCGAGTTCAACTAAAGCGATCGCTGCCTCTGTTTGCTTGATCCCACTACCCCGCATCATGATCCGATCCAAACCAATCACATCATGCTCATCTTTCATTCTTTTGATTTCTTTGTTCGCAATCATAAAGAACCTCCTCTTTCGGTTGTTGGTTGTGGATGGATTGCGCATACAGATAACTTCTCTATATTTTCATTATACACCTGTCCTGACAATTTGGCACACTTTGTGCACTATTTATCAATCAAGTTTGATTGAAACCGAAATTCTCGATTTTGCGTCTGACAATTTTCAATACCTTTGACACATATTGAGAATGAACTATAATAAAAGAAAGGTGGCGAGCATATGAAAAAGTACATTTTGACCTCCGCCATCCTCTGGGTCATTCTTCAATATGGCATCGTCCTCAGGATGCGCGGCTTCTATTTCGTGATTTTTGTTTCCGAATCATTGAATATCATTCTATTGGCACTTTACATCGGCGCCCTTTTTACCTTGTTTCGCAAAAATGTACCCAACGATCGTACCGAGTTTAACGATATCATCTATTTAGTGCTGACCTCTGCTCTTAGCGTTTACCTTTTTCGCAACATATACCTGCGTCCGGCCATTTACCTCTCTTTAGCCGCCACGGCCATGCTGGTTATGCTTACATTGACCAAACGCTCCAAACCAATCAAACTCAATGTCGTAGAGCGGCGCAAATTGTTCTTCTTTCGCCCGACAACTCCCGAAGCGTTTCGAAAGGTCATGAAAATCACCTTGATCCTGTTAACATTGACCATTCCAGTCACCTTGACGATTCAATATTTCAATCTCGGTGTATTGCCTTCCATTGAAGACAATCCCATCGAGAAACACCGAAACCGACCCGACTTTATCGTATTGAACATCCAAACCCTCAGAAAACTGGATAATGCCGTATATGAAACCCTGAGCATCGAAGAGCGTATCGAAATACTTCAACTGGTCGAATACATCGAAGCCCACTTGGAAAACCGGCCACCGTACAAAATCACGCACCGACAAATGGCTATCTATCATTACGGTCAACACTACTATTACAGCGGTATCATCATCTTGAATACCTACCATCTGGAAAAACCGTATGCCGGCATCATGCTATATACGACCTTGCACGAAGGAAGGCATATCACTCAGGAATACCTTATTCAAAGCATCGATTGGACTACACCTTTTGCCCAGACTTCAAAAAGTCTTGAGCACGCGCGCAAACTAAAAGAAAACATCGAAAATTACTATAATTACGATTTGTTCAATGATGACATCGTCCGCTATCGCAATCAATATGTCGAATTGGATGCGGATGGCTTTGCCAAAGAAACGATTCTGATTTACCAGAAGTACATCGACAATCTGTTTGAAGATGCAGGCACCGAGCCTACCCCAGGAGACAACCCATGATCAACATCCTAACCATTTTTATCATCCTAGCCACCTTCGCTTTCGATTTGTGGCTTTCAATACTCAACTACAACCACCGCACTCAACCAATTCCTCAAAACGTCAAGGACATCTATGATACCGAAAGTTATACACGTTGGCTGAGTTATACCATGGAGAATTTCCGCTTGGGAATGATTGCCAAAGTACTGACGACGGTGCTGACCGTGCTGTTTTTGCTCTTTGGATTCTTCCCGCTGCTCAACCGGTTTTCACTGTCCATTTCCACTGATCCGATATGGAGCACCATGATTTTTGTGGGAAGCTATATGATCCTTACTTCACTGATCGACATTCCCTTTTCCTATATCAAAAACTTTAAAATCGAAGAGAAATACGGCTTTAATAAAACGACCAAGAAAACATTTGTATTGGATATATTAAAGTCACTGATCATGATGATCGTACTGGGCGGCGGTGTGTTGTATGTATTGCTATCCCTGTATCTCAACAGTGCGAATTTCATCCTCTATACCTGGCTTTTTTTAGTGGTCATTATGGTATTCGTCAATATCCTTTATACCAAAGTGTTCATCCGGATTTTCAATAAACTCACACCTTTGCCCGATGGTGAACTCAAAGAGAAAATCATGGAATTTGCCAAAAACACGCAAACTTCCATTAAAAGCATTTCAGTGATGGATGCTTCGCGCAGAACCAAAAAACTCAATGCATTCTTCTCCGGCTTTGGGAAATTTAAGTCCATCGTACTGTATGATAATCTGATCGAAAAACTGAACAGCGATGAGATCGTAGCCGTCCTCGCTCATGAGATCGGACACGGCAAGCATAAGGACACGTTGCGCAATCTGTTATTGGGATTAGTTCAGATGGGTGTGATGCTTTATTTGCTTCAACTCTTTCTGTCCTGGCAAGCCCTGTCGATATCGTTTGGCTTTGAATCCGTAAACATCGGTTTTGGGCTGATTTTGTTCTCCGTATTTCTGTCACCCGTCGACATCTTGCTTGACATCCCCCTTTCCGCAATCTCGCGTTGGGCGGAATACCGGGCGGATGGATATGCCAAGGAGCACGGCTATAAAGATGCCATGATCACCGCGCTTAAGCGATTGGCTCAAGAGAACTTTGCCAATCTGACCCCGCATCCGCTGATGGTCAAGATGACTTACTCTCATCCGCCCATCAGTCAGCGCATCCAAGCACTTAACAAATAACCGCCCGAATAAGGCGGTTTTCTTTTGTGCAAACATTGACAAACCAAATTGTTCAGTTTAAAGTAAAAAAGAACACAATGGAGGATCTAATGAAACTCGAAATCAAGAACATTCATAAAAGTTTCTCAGGCAAGAAAATCTTGCATGATGTAAGCTTCACCGTTACCACCGGGAAAGCCATGGGCTTTTTAGGTCGCAACGGCGCCGGAAAAACGACGACCATCCGTGCCTTGATGGACGTATTTAAAGCGGACGAAGGACACTTTCTCATCGACGGAAAACCCTTTGATCCTAGAAAATTCAATATCGGCTACTTACCGGAAGAGCGCGGCATGTATGCCAAAGAAAAAATACTGAACCAACTCGTTTATTTTGCAGAGCTGCGTGGAATTAAGAAAGCTCAAGCCAAAGCTTCCGCCGAGTACTGGCTCAAGCGTTTTGAATTGGACTACGCCAAAAACCATAAACTTGAAACATTATCCAAAGGAAACCAGCAGAAAGTGCAAATCGCCCAGTCACTCATCGGCGATCCCGATATTCTTATTTTCGATGAACCGTTTAGCGGACTTGACCCCGTCAACTCCCAAGTACTCAAAGATGTCATCCGCGAGAAAATCGAGGAAGGCAAACTGGTCATCTTCTCATCCCATCAAATGACTTACGTCGAAGAGTTTTGCGATGAAATCACGTTGATCGAGCAAGGCCGGATCATTTTGACCGGAAATCTCGATAAAATCAAAAATGACATAGGCAAATCAAAAATCCGACTTAAGTCCGCCAATTTTCAAAACGGCGAACTAAAAGAAAAAATTCAGCACTTTACGGACTTTCTCGATATCAGCGAAGACAAGAAAAGTCTCATCATCCATCTTCCCGAAAGCAACAATCTCAACAATTTTTTAAATCAGTGTTTAAAAGCGGGAATCGAAATCGAAATGATATCGCCTTATCGGCCCTCATTGACCGACATATTCATTCAGAAAGTAGGTGAAGAACATGCATAATATCTCTAAGGTGTTCATGTTTGAACTTAAGAGTATACTATCGAAGAAAAGCCTGATCATCACCACCGCGATCATAAGTGTCATTTTAATCATCGTTACTACGATCCCAACCATCATCAGTTTGTTTGACAATGGCGACAACACGCCTGTTCCGACGGATAAGATCTCAATGATGGGATCGGGTATCGTCATTTTAAATAATGCCGTTTCTATAGAAGAACTAAATTTGTTTTTTGTGGATGTGGAGATTTTTGATTCGGAAAGTGATGTACGTAAAGCTTTGACGAATGAAAAGATTAACCAGGCATTTATCATCACTTCACCAACTTCACTGAACACCATCGTCATCAACCGCGAGCTTTACTCCAATGCTTCCTACCCTCTACAAAACGCATTGCGGCAGTTGCAGATTCGACGCAATTTGGTTGAAATGAATCTAGATCCCAACCAGGTTAACCTAGCATACAATGTCAATATTTCAATCAATGAAGAAGTCATCGGCAAAGATGCCAGTGACAGCTTTCTGATTGCTTATGTGCTCATGTTTGCGGTGTATATGCTCGTCATCATGTATGGTGCCATGGTATCTACTTCTGTTGCCCGGGAAAAAGACAATCGCACGATGGAACTGCTCATCACCTCAACGAAACCCGATGCACTGATCATCGGTAAAGTCTTTGCGAATGGGTTGGCCGGAGTACTTCAGTTTGGTTTCATTTCCATCGTCGCAATTTTAGGTATTTTCGTCAACCGTGCCAACTACCCTTCAGAAATCCTTTCGATGGTTCTTGGAGGCTTACGCTGGGATTCCATGATGGTCTTTTTGATCTTCACCTTCTTTGGTTATTTGCTTTATTTATTCATCTACGCTTCTCTGGGATCTCTTGTAAGCAAGATGGAAGATGTCTCTTCTTCAGTTGCACCGATTACGCTGCTGTTTATCGCATCGTATGTCATTGCAACCCTTGGATTGCAAATGCCGGAAATCATGATCGTAAAAATCGGTTCCTATATTCCCTTTACCGCAATCCTGGCTATGCCGGTACGCTACTTTCTGACATCGGTCAGCTGGATTG
Organism: Firmicutes bacterium HGW-Firmicutes-10; assembly: GCA_002841605.1. Taxonomy (GTDB): domain Bacteria; phylum Bacillota_I; class Bacilli_A; order Erysipelotrichales; family Erysipelotrichaceae; genus UBA2227. The sequence continues at coordinate 7,433 of PHAF01000019.1, forward strand.
AATTGGTGATTTCATTAATGCTGATGACATTTACCGCGTGGTTGTTTGCACGTATCTCCATTGATATTTACCGATTAGGATCGCTTAACTACGGCAATAAGCTGTCATTTGTCAAAGCACTTCAACTCATACGCGAAGATAAACGAAAATAAAAAGGACACGATGTGTCCTTATATGATTGCGTGTGTGGGGGGGATAGAGCAATCACACTATTATCATATCAGACAGTTATTCATTAATCAATATTATAAATGCATAAAAATATCAAATAAATAAAAAATGACACCTCGCGGTGTCACTTTTTGGGTACTGTAATCATCCTTGGGGGAAAGATAACTACATTTGTATATTAGCATGAGTTAAACGATTTATCAAGCAAAAAACACTTTGAAAATCAAAGAAATAATCAAATTTTGAAACTTCTTTTTGTGAATATTTTGACTACACCATTTATGCAGAATATTTCTTTTTTAATGAATAATAATTCCTAATTACATTCATATTTTACGTTTATTTTAACACTGAAAATCTGTGAATTCACCTGTTTCTGAATACTAAGCGTTTGTTTTTTTGATAACGCTAAAATTGAACATCAAAAAGTTATGAATGTTTGCATGCAAATTGTTTTTTTGTGAATACGTTAATTACCATGATTCTTTTAAAAACCGATGTATAATAGATATATCTGGAGGAAATTATGACAAAGAAACTATTAACAAGAAGTGAAGTCAATGTTTTGGATACCTGGGACTTAAATCCGTTGTTTACCAGTGACGAAGAATTTGAAATCGCACTAAAAGAGGTCAGTCAACTGGCCTTAGACATCGAATCCACGTACAAAGATCATTTGGATACCCCTGATTCGATCAACGCCTGTCTTGATCAGTTCAAAGTATTAATGGAAAAAGCTTACCGGGTAGCTACCTATGCTTCCCTGTATGTCAGTGAAGATCAAACAAATAGTACAAATGTACAACGTCAGATGAAGGTCGGCCAAGCGATGAGCGTCTTTGGTTCAAAGGTCAGCTTCATCTCCTCACAAATCTCACAGGCAGATCCGGAAGTGTTAGTCCTGGCTAAGGCACAAAGTGCAGAAAATGCACATTATCTAGAAGAAATTTTGCGTGAAAAACCGTACATGCTCCACCCGGAAGTTGAAAGTGTGTTATCCTCCCTTTCACCGGTCTTAGGTGCACCGTATCAGATATACAACCGCGCCAAACTAGCCGATATGGACTTTGGAACTTTTTCGGCTCATGATAAAGAACATCCCCTCAGCTTCGTCCTTTTTGAAAACGAATGGGAATTTGAAACCGACACCGAAACACGCAGAGCAGCGTTTGAGGCATTCAGTAAAAAACTGAAACAATATCAACATACCATCAGTGCGGCTTATCAGACTCAAATCCAAAAAGAAAAAATCATGGCTTCCTTGCGTGGTTTTGAATCCGTAATAGACAGTTTACTCTTTGATCAGGAAGTCGATCAAAACTTATACAACCGTCAAATTGATGTCATCATGGAAAAACTGGCACCGCACATGCGTAAATATGCCAAACTTCTTCAACGCATCCATAATCTAGATCGCATGACTTTCGCCGATTTGAAACTGGCGGTCGATCCGGATTTTGAACCGGAAATCACGATTGAGCAATCCAAAGAATACATATTGGAAGGATTATCTGTATTGGGCAGTGAATATACCGATATGGTCAAACGCGCCTATGATGAACGTTGGATCGACTTTGTTCAAAACATCGGAAAATCCACCGGCGCCTTCTGTTCATCTCCCTATGGCATTCATCCATTCATCCTCATCAGCTGGACCGAGCGGATGCGCGAGTGTTTTGTGCTAGCCCATGAACTTGGTCATGCCGGACATTTCTTTATGGCTCAACAAGCCCAAAATATCCTCAATACCCGCCCATCCCTGTATTTCATCGAAGCACCGTCGACCATGAATGAAATGTTGATGGCCAATCACTTGATGAAAACCTCGCAAGACCCCCGTATGAAACGTTGGGTGCTCTCTACGATGATCAGCCGTACCTATTATCATAATTTCGTAACTCACTTACTGGAAGCCGCGTATCAGCGTGAAGTCTACCGGATCATCGATCAAGGCGGATCGGTCGTCGCATCGACCTTAAGCAAAATCAAAAAAGATGTTTTGACGAAGTTCTGGGGCGATACCGTTGAAATTATTGACGGATCCGAACTGACCTGGATGAGACAACCGCATTACTACATGGGATTGTATCCATACACATACAGTGCCGGGTTGACCGTCGCCACTGAAGTCAGTCGTCGTCTGTTAGAAGATCCTTCGGCGATTGAAGACTGGAAGAATGTTCTTAGAGCCGGCGGCACTAAATCTCCGGTCGAACTGGCTCAAATGGCAAAAGTCGACATAACGACCGATCAGCCGTTGCTTAACACCATCAAACACATCGGAGATATGATCGATCAAATCATCGAACTGACCGATCAAATCGAAGAAGCATAAAAAAGGCGCACCGCAAGGTGCGCTTTCATGTCGCGTTTTTACTGACAAAATTCTGAATGTGCTTCATCAGCCACATCGCTACTTCCGAATCATAACGTTGATACTTATTCATCAACAGAAACACCGGGCCATAGAAATCCAGAGCAACTGCACCGGGATCCGCAACTCGGATCCACCCCTGATTCATCAGATGTTTAAAAAGATTTGTCTGATGTTCAATCGCCGCATCGATAAACAATTGCCGATACATATCACCGATGGCCGGTGTATTGAACTGCTCGATCATCAACATCTGCCGAAATTTCGACATATAATCATCCTCAACGTAAAACTTATAGATCGAAGTCGTAACCAAGAGCAATTGCTCGATTGAAATGCCTTCATACGGCTTAAAATCACCTTTTAAAGTGTCTTGCATGTTGATTGCCTTATAGCTTTCCAATGCACGCTGCTGACACACCGCAACGATGGTATCGAAGATATCCTGCTTGTTGGCAAAGTGATTGTATAGGGAACTTTCCTTTATACCGACTGCCCGCGAAATATCGCGAACCGAAACGGAACCGTATCCACGTGTGGAAAACAAACACAAGGCCTCGTAAATGATTTTCTCCTTGGTCGTCAAATCGATCAACCCCTTTCAGCTGTCGATTCAAGTGTATCACGCCAGGGCTTTTTTGATAAGAAATATCCCGAGTTTTTCCAGAATTCATGATCTAACACGTTCCATTCCGGATGTCCTTTTTTCATCATTTTCATCAGATTGAACAGAAAGCGGGTCTTCATTGTCGGGTTCAACTGAGCCCTTTTTCTCAGTGATTTTGACAGCTTGCGAGCCATCACACTTGTCTTCTTATCGATTTCTACCCTGATCTTCGGTGGAATTTCGTCGTAAGATGAAGCCATGACTGCTTGATTGAGTGAGTAAACCCGCTTCAATCCCCACCAAGTCAAATTCGTACAAATCGTTGAAGAAGTACTCTTCATCCCGGCTCCAGCCGCAGTGACCACACTTAAGCCAATCTTCTTAAACATCGCCTCATGAGGACGGTGGGACATCCATTGATAACCAAAGTGATCCAACAAGGCTTTCAACTGACCGCTGACATCAAATACGTAAACGGGTGATGTAATGATGATCAGATCAGCCTCCAACATGGCCTGATGGATCTTTTCAACGCTGGACGAGTGCGGACAACGATTCTCACCGTTATAAATACACTGATAACAACCTGCACAGAAGTTGGGCATATCTTTGGGCAAGAAAAACTCTGTTATTTCATTATCTAAATTTTGATCCAGTTTCGAAAGGATCATGTGCGTAATGTGATACGTACTACCCTTGCGCATCGATCCGTTGATCAGACATGTTTTCATAAAACCTCCGACATAAACGCCATGAAGCGAAATGTTTCCATCAAAATCAACTTAAACATAAAAATCGCAAATACAGAAATAAACAGCGGCCTTTTTGAAAAGCGTTTACTAAATAAAGCAATCAGGCCGATCAATAAAATCGAAACCCCGCACAATGAGAACAGAGTGGACTGCCATCCGGTAGAAGCAATGACGGAATCACTGCTGAAACCATACCCGTCACGTAGCGCAACCAAGATACACAACAACAATCCTGAAAATATCAAAACAGATAACGGCTTACCCCAATGGACTGGATTTTTACGAATCACAGAAACAGCATAAGCAATCAGCAGAATTGCAAGTATGCCCGAAGATATTGATGTCAGACTTAGATATTTCACCATAAGAACCTCCATGACTAACGATTGTTAGTTTACGAGATTATTCTAACTAACAATCGTTAGTTTGTCAACTGTTTTTTTGACATAAAAATAAAAAGTCCGCATTGCGGACAAATTTATGGTAAGCGTATTTCAAATGTACAACCTTGTTTTTCTCTGTTGATGCAACGAATGGACCCGCCATGAGCTTCAACAGCTTTTTTTGCTATCGCAAGACCCAATCCTGAACCCCCGGAGGGTGAAACATAGCGATCAAAAATACCTTCAAGCATTTCAGGGTCGACACCGATGCCGTCATCACTTATGCATATCACCCAAGCATTCTCATCTTGATAAGATTCGATCATGATGGTCAATGGGGGGTGATTGTGACGCATGGTATTATCCAATAAATTAAAGATGACTCTTTCTAACCAGAAGACATCCACAGACTTAATCAACCGCTCTTCACTGATCAAAACCTGATAATCATATCCTCCTTGCTCAAACACACCGATTTGCGTTGCTATCCGTTTCCTGAGCCATTCAAACACCTCGACTTCGGTCAACGATAAACGAAAATCCACGCTTTGCAATCGAGAAAGATCAAAAAGTTGATCGATCAGATCCTTGGCTAGAAGACCATGATTTTCAATCATAGAGGCATATTTGAAACTTTGCTCAGATGTCAGTTCAGGACTTTTCAAAAGCGATGAACATCCCAGGATGACCGATAGCGGATTACGCAAATCATGCGATATATCGAGGATCAGCTGTTGCCGGTGTTGCTCGGAAGAAATCAGTTTCTGTTGTTTGGATTCGACTTGAGCAGCCATCTGATTGAACAACTCCGCGACATCGGTAAACTCCTTAGAGGCACTCATCTCAACTCGATGGTCATAATGTCCTTCTTTGATTTGAGACACCGCTGACTTTAACGTCTTAAGTGGACGGATAAACTGATAAGAAGTGAACTTTGACAAAAGAAATACACTGAGCGATATAAACAATATCAACGCAATGCTCGCTGCTGCTATTGCACTCCACACGGCTTCACGATCAACAGATACATAGTTAAGATTTCTGACAATGCCAAACTCTATTCGCAACGATGTCGGAAAGACAACGATTACCCAGCCACGTTTCAGATTTGAGTACGATACATTGATATTGTATGGCACCCCGCCTTTCTGGGATTCCGTCAGAAACTTTGTCCAACTTTGAGTATCGAAAGTTCTTGTTTTAAAAGGATCGATTCCCCTTAAATGTTCAACCTGAAGTTCTTCACTCACAAAATAAATCCCACCATTGACCGATGCGATTTCACTGAGTAAATCGATATCGAAATCTCTGTCAACGACCATCTGGGCGTTATACTTATCTTTGACTAAATTGCCCGCCAATACATGATTGGCAAAATCAATCACACCCATAAACAATAGCATCGATAAAACGATCAATAGAATGACAAATATATAATTAATAATCAGTTGCCGCAACACATTGTTTTTCATTGACCGCTACCCGCCTTTTTAAAGCGATAACCTATCCCAAAAACCGTTTGAATATATTGCGGATTTTTGGGTTGCTCTTCGATAAGCTTGCGTAAATGACTGATATGCACCATCACCGTATTATCATCAGAATAAGCATCCTGCTGCCAAATAGCCTCATATAGCTGTGCTTTGGTGAAGACTTGCCCCGGATGTTCCATAAAATACTTCAACAACAAATACTCCTTGGTATTTAATTCCAACGGTTGACCATCCAGCATGATCTGACAGGCAATCGCATCCAAAGAGAGTTTGCCGATTACGACTGTTTTATGCTGATGCTGACTGACATAAGCGCTTCGACGGCCAATAGCCTCCACTCTCGCCAACAACTCAGCCATCGCAAAAGGTTTCACCAGATAATCATCGGCACCCAGACCAAAACCAAGGACTTTATCCATCTCTTCACCGCGAGCAGTCAAAAACAGAAAAGGTACCATAGAAAACTGGCGGATTTGACGCAGCAAATTCAAACCATCCAAACGAGGCATCATGATATCGCAAATAATCATATCAAATGCTTGTTCTTTGATCATTTCCAGCGCTTTTAAACCATCCGCAGCACTAGCGACCGTGTGATTGGCCTTTGTCAATTCGATTTCTAACAAATATCGAAGATCTTGTTCGTCATCCACGACCAGTATGTTCATATCTTCGCCCCCTGACCTTATTGACCTCATTATATGTCAATCAAATAAGCTATTCAATAAAGTCGGAATCAATTAAGAAATGTTTAAGAATTTTCTAAGAAATGCCCCCCTTTCCACTTAAGAAGCTTGTCTTACAATGGTTAAGTACAAAGGAGGGATTACCCATGATTAGCACAGACATTCACTATCACGATTGGTTTGGCATAGTATTCTTTATTTTCATTTACAGTATGGTACTGCTTTTGTTTCCGTTTTACCGGAAAATGAATAGCAAGCCCAAAGGAACTTATTTGGCATTTGTCATTGCATTCGCCATCGAGATGCACGGCATACCTTTCAGTTTCTATGTCATATCTTATTTATTTAATAAGCAAATGCCCCTGGGATTCTTTTGGGGTCACACACTATTCCCCATCATTGGACACTGGGGAATGTATATCAATATCGCACTGTCAGTCATTGCTTTACTGATCATTACAAACGGTTGGAAAAACATTTACACCCACTACTGGTCAAAATCACATGGAGAAGGACGCATCGTCCGAGTCGGCGTGTATCGATATATACGCCATCCGCAATACGCCGGACTATTGTTATTGAGTCTGGGAATGTTGATTGAGTGGGTAACGATCCCACTTCTGATGATGTTTCCGGTGATGGTTGTCATGTATAACAATCTGGCAAAACGTGAAGAAGCCGACATGATTTCGGAATTTGGCGAAGACTATCGGCAGTATATGAAAGGAACAAAACGGTTTATCCCGTTTATATGGTAAGAAAATGAATAGAAAAATATATACGCTTCTTATAACATTGATTCTGTTTGGACAAATGTTTATACCTGCAAATGCACAAAGCTCTGCTCACACATTGACTGATCAATTGGCAAGCTACTTAAAACATTATCAAGGCGTCGTTTATGCTGTTATAGACAATGACCAGAAAATCGTCGGAGGAATGGGCTATGCTGACAAGAAAAATCACATTTTAGCCCATCCGGCGAATACTGCTTTTCACATCGGCTCAATATCCAAAACTTTTGTAGCCATTGCTGTTTTGCAGCAAGTAGAAGCAGGCAACTTAAATCTATATACAGACATTCAGGAATACTTGCATGATGACGGTCTTCAATTTCAGTATCCGATCAATCTGCATCAACTCTTGACCCATACCGCCGGATTTGAGGATTTGATCAGCGGCATCGCCGTCAATGACGCTCACAGTGTTTTGACTATAAAAGAAAGCCTGATCCGTTATCAGCCTGCTCAATTCATCGAACCTTCAAAAGTTATCTCATATTCAAATTATGGTATCGCTTTGGCAGCATATATCGTAGAAAAGGCATCCGGGGTTCCCTTTGATCTTTATGCAAAAGAAAACATCTTCATCCCTCTGGAAATGAACCATACGACTTTTGATCAGTTTCAGGATTCAATCTTCGTTTCAAAGGCTTACAACTCTGATCTATTGTCAGCTAAAGAACCCATCCTGAATTTATATCCGGAAGGTTCTGTGATTACCACAGCCAACGACATGATTAAGTATATGGAATGGTGCCTGTCCGATGAGTCGCTTTTACTTTCATCCGCATCCAAAGAACTGTTGTTTACTTCACAGTATTCAGGCAGTGAAGACTTTGAAGGAATAAGTTACACATTCAATATTCACAACTACAACAATGAGTTGGTCATCGAAAAAAAAGGAGAAACAGCGTATTTTCATTCACAGTTGGTACTTTATCCAAAACAGAAAGCTGCACTCTTTCTTTCATTCAACTCCCCACTTCCCTGGCCGTGGATTCATTCCATCCAAAATATCTTTACAGCAAAAATTCTTGGTCAAAAGCAAGAAATTGAAAAACCCAAAATCGCATCCATTGACCCTTCAGGTATATATCATGCGACCCGCTCAAACTTCTCCACGGTAGAGCGATTTCTAAGTTTACTGATCCCTGATCGCACAGTATCCATCACTAAAACCGGTAATAATGATTTTAAGCTCAACGGGCGACCCATGGTGTTGATTGGTGAAAACCTGTACGATTCTGTTATCGGAGTAGTAAAGGTTGTTAAAACCAATGATAAGACGATCTTGTTAACCGATTCAGCGTTAAGCTTCATTAAAGTTCCAAAGATTTTTAATCCATTATGGCAATGGCTGGCCATTATCAGTTTTATCTGTTTGATCGTATACTACTTTTTAAACCAAATATATATGTGGCTTAAGGGTCATCTTCATCCGGTTACACTCATCAGCAGCATTTCGTCTTTGGTATTGCTTTGCGGATTTGTCGTAACATTGTTTGGCGGTCTAAACGAGTATAATTTACTTGATATTCATCAAACATTAGCCTGGATTTCGATTTCGTGTATAGGCTTTGCTCTGCTTCTCATTGTTTCGCGAGTAAAACGAAAACACATGATCAGTTCAGTACTTTCAATCCTGATCGTAAGCTCATTTACTGTTGTATTAGTGATCAACAATGTGATTCCAGCCATTAAGTAATTGCTAAGGAAACGCGTCGAAAAGGCAAAGGATGGCAATAACATACAGACATTAAAGTTAAGTACGAAAACGGAATGACCGAAGTCATCCCGTTTTTTTATCGTCATCTAAGAGCTCATAATACAAACATCTTTTACTTCAAGAAAGATAAATCGCTCAAACGCTTGATGATTCGTTTACCGTCATCATTTTTGATCATGATCGATACACCGCCCGCCAAACCAAAAAGTTCAAATTCATTAAGAGAACTTACATCAACCCCAAGAAACATCGCATTAAACACACTCAGTAAATCCCCGTGTGAAACAATCACAATATTCTCATCTTCACTGGCCATGATTTCTTCAAAAAGCGGATATAACCGATTCCATTCATCTCTGCGACTTTCAGCATCAGAAAACATGCGGTCATCGATGGTCTTTTCTTGAACTTCAATGTTTTCTCTTAACCATAAAACAGACTGACCCACGCATTTACCCAGATTACGCTCTCGCAACTCAGTTTTCAATATTGGTTCAACTTCCAGATATTTACCGACGATTTCTGCCGTATGCTTTGCTCTTAACAAATCCGAAGAATACATGACCAGTTTCTTACCGGCTAACAACTGTACGAGATTCTTTCCGATATTCTCTGCCTGTTGGATACCCAGTGGGGACAAATCCCAATCTGTCCAAGAACCGACCATGCCATTGGTATGGTGGATGGACTGTGTGTGCTGAATCGTAACGATGTATTTCATTGTTTATCTCCCCTTTTAAATCAAACATTTTATACGTGTTTTACAATTATAACGTGATAATTACCTTGAGTAAATGAAAAATCTGATTTCTCGGATCTCTATATTTCGATCGTTTCCCCTGTGCTCAGATATTCTATTTGATCTTTCATGATCACCTTCAAATAACTGTACGCCGGCAATCCGGTACAGTGACACGTATAAAACTTACTGTACGTATTCATCAGCTCTTTTGCCAGGGTATCCAGCAACGCAGGGCTTTCAAAAGTATTGGTCGACTTATTATGAAGATGAAATCCGCCGATAACGGCATCACACAAGATACCATATTTGTCTTTCAGATAAGTCAATACATTGAGAATGCCGCGATGCGCACAGCCGGCAAACAAGACATACTTGCCATCTTCTTCGATGACCAGATGTTGCTCGTGCCCAAAATCATCCAACACATAAGATCCGCCTTTTTCTTTAAACAAGGATCGGTTACCGGCGGGCAACGGAAAATAACCGGAAACTTCACTGAAAATCAACCCTTGATCAAACTTCAGTTCTTTGTCCACAAAAACAAGACGATCTAAAAAGGATCGGGAAATGTGAATGCCGATGCTTTCATATTCACCGTTGGCACGCAAAGCCACATGATCATTGTTCGCCAACGCAGACATGT
>PHAF01000020.1 GCA_002841605.1 Firmicutes bacterium HGW-Firmicutes-10
ATCCACTAAGCAGGATTTAGTAAAAGTGTCGAACCCGTTTAGTTGAATGGCGGTTAATTGTGATTGAAAGCATTTTAATAACCATTACTAAAAGGGTAATTCCTTTAATAACTCATTGACTCAGGGGATAGGAAAATATATAATATAATTAATTAATTAAATAAGTAAACCAAATAACCCAAGCATTAACGATATCGGTTCCATTGTCATCCAATCAGCCGATAAATTTTTATGGAAAGGATGTAAGCGCTAACAAAATGAATGAAATGCTAGAGAACTTAAGGGTTAAAAACCCTCACATCCAAATCCATTCTGTATTTGATCCTGAGTTTGAAAGATTCGGGGAAGTGCTGGATGTCAGTGAATTTATTGGTTTGATTGAACATTTGGATAAACATACATTTGTGCCAAGTATGGGCAATGAGTATGTACCACATCTGGCCGCGTTGGAAGATGTGGTTTCCAGTAGTACCGTCATTCACGACACCTTCGGGATGGTGCCGTTGGAATACGGCTACGTCAACGGAAACAACTCCAAGTTAAATGCCCTTGAATTTCATAAAAGCTCAGAGATCAATGTATGTGTTACACCACTAGTACTCTTACTTGCTCATATAGACGATATTGAAAACATGACATTTACCTCCTCAAAAGTGACCGCATTCTTCATCCCTGAAAATACAGCGATCGAAGTCTACTCAACGACCTTACATTTCTCTCCTTGTAAAGTCGTTGATTCAGGGTTTAAGTGTGCGGTCATTCTGCCTTATGGTACCAACATGGAATTCATCAGTGCCAAAGGTAAACAAGGTAAATACAGTGAATTTCTGTTTAAGACAAACAAATGGTTACTAAATCACCCCGAAAATACGCGCATGGTTGAACTCAATGCAACCAATGCGATATTAGGGGAAAACATCGAGATTTACTATTAATGGAGGAAGTCATGTTAAAACTGGAAAAGAAAAGAGATAACTTTAGAGTGATGTTCAAAGATGAGTGCATCCTTGAACATTCAAGTCACTGTCCATTTGTATTTGTCGGGCGGGGAAATGAAACCATCGAAAGCTATCGTGGAAACTATCAAATCGAAGATCACTTGGAAAGCCGAATCCCACTAACCAAAGCTCAACTGCTTGAAAATGGATGTGTATTCTCCAGTCATGGAATATCCGTAACCGTTACCTTTCTTGTTGTGAATAACCGGTTGACCATGAATTTCTCATGTAACCGAGCCAACATCAACCGCTTCTGGATTCGCATGAAAGCAGAAGCAGATGAAAAAGTCTACGGTTGTGGCGAACAAGCCTCATACTTCAACTTACGAAACCGAAAATATCCGCTCTGGACATCTGAACCGGGGGTTGGACGCGATAAATCTACCTTGACGACATTCTATGCGGATAAAGTAGATAAGGCCGGTGGTGATTACTATACGACCTACTACCCCGAACCAACCTTCGTATCGACTCGGAAATACTGGTTACATGTTGAGTCAACAGCCTATGCCGAGTTTGACTTTCGATCACCGGATTTCCATGAACTGATGTTCTGGGAAGTTCCTGGTGAACTGACATTGAACTTCAGTGACAGTTACCTCGAATTGTTGACTGATTTGACCGAATTCACCGGCAGACCTCCAAAATTGCCTGACTTCTTACACGATGGAATCATCCTGGGTGTACAAGGCGGCATTGAAACCGTGAGAAGATACAAAGATCTGGCAATTGAAAACGGCATCAAAGTCAACGGACTTTGGGTTCAGGACTGGGTCGGACACCGCTTTACTACCTTTGGTAAACGACTTTATTGGAACTGGGTGCTCAATGAGAAACTATATCCTAATTTAAAAGATGAGATTGCTGAGTTAGGTAAGGAGAATATTGCCTTTCTGACCTATATATGTCCGTTCTTACTGGAAAATGAAACCTTGTTCAATGAGGCAAAATCGCATGGCTATCTTGCTTTGAATGCTAATGGCGGTCCCTATCTGGAAGACTTCGGAGAATTCTACTGTGGTATCGTTGACTTAACCAATCCCTCAGGATTTGAGTGGTATAAAAACGTGATAAAGAATAACATCATTGCTCTTGGAATCAAAGGCTGGATGGCAGACTTTGGGGAATACCTTCCTATCGACTGTATCTTGCATAACGGAGTGAGTGCAAAAATCATGCATAATGCCTGGCCGGCATTATGGGCAAGATGCAACTACGAAGCCGTAAAGGAAACCGGAAATCTGGGTAAAGTCTTCTACTTTATGAGAGCCGGCGGCTTTGGTTCACAGAAATACTGCACTTCGATGTGGGCAGGTGATCAAAGCGTTAACTGGGAAACCCATGATGGAATCGCTTCGGTCATTCCATCAGCACTATCCACCGGCATTATCGGAAATCCCTACACCCACAGTGATATCGGCGGTTATACGAGCTTACATGGAAACATCCGAACCAAAGAATTGTTTGATCGCTGGTGTGAAATGAACATATTCTCATCCTATATGAGAACCCATGAAGGAAACCGGCCAACCCAGAACTTTCAGTTCTACAACGATGTCGATACCATGAAACACATGGCGAGATGCTCAAATATCAAAGTCGATTTGAAACCGTATGTGTTGAGTTTGGTTGAAGAGGCAAGTTTGTTTGGATATCCGTTGCAACGTCCGCTCTTCCTCCATTATCCGGATGACGAAAAAGTGTTTGATTTACAGTATGAATTCTTATTTGGAAAAGATTTATATGTAAAGCCGATTGTACAACAATCTCAATTGACTCAGACATGTTATCTGCCGAGTGACACTTGGGTCCACCTGTGGACCGGACAGGAATACGATAGTGGAGAAGTAACTGTAGAAGCACCGATGGGATATCCGCCTGTATTTTACCGAAAAGAATCCTTATTTAGAGATTTATTCGAAGAAATCTGTAAGAAATACGGGAAAGGGGGTCATTTGTGGCAAAAGTAAAGAAAAAAGAACGAGGCGTGGAGTTCAAACAAAAAATTGTTCCCTACATGTTCCTCGCGCCTAATTTGCTTATATTCTCGATTTTTATCATACTACCCGCATTAATCGGTTTCTATTACTCCTTTACAAATGTTACACTGTTTACCTTTGACGGATTCGATTTCGTCGGCTTGAGAAACTATATCAAACTGATCGACAACGAATACTTTATCAAAGCCTTTACAAACACCATAAAGCTTGTAATCGTCGTGGTTCCGTTAATGTACGTAGCATCACTGACACTGGCGGTACTCATCGTACAACCCATAAAAGCCAAAGGACTGTTTCGCGCCGTGTATTACTGGCCCGTCATGATATCCGCCATCGTTGTCGGTATTATGTGGAACTGGATACTGGCAGGAAACTTCAGTATCTTTAATGCTGTGGCAAAATCAATTGGACTTGAATCCATGAGAACACTGACCGATCCGACCTTTGCCTGGTGGTCCGTCGTCTTCGCATTGGTATGGTCAAGAGCAGGCTACTACATGATCATCTTTATGGCCGCACTGCTAAGCATACCGGTACCGCTCTACGAAGCCGCGGATATCGATGGAGCCAGCAAATTACAAAAATTCATGTACATCACCTATCCGGCCATCCGACCGGCACGACTGATGGTATTCATTCTGACAACGATGGAAATATTCAAAGTATATCCATTGGTCGTAACGTTGACGGGCGGGGGACCGCACCGCGCAACCTATTTCACCGTTCAATACGTCTATGAAGTAGCATTCAAAGAATATCAAGTCGGATCTGCCAGTGCGATGTCCATGGTCATGTTATTGATCGTAACTATCTTCACAGCCGCAAACTTCTTTATATCGAAAAGAGGTGAGAACGTATGAAAAAGGCGAGCCTCTTATCCTATGTCATCTCGATATTGTTTGCTTTAGTCTTCATACTACCGGTCATCTACATCATCTTCTCCGCATTTAAACCCTCGGCTGAACTGTTCTCAACCAATCCGACATTTATTCCCAGAAACTGGACATTGGACAATTTCACCATCGCATTAAGCAAAGGGAACTTCTCATTGTACATATTCAATACCTTCTTAGTGGCGATATCGAGTACGATCATCGCGGTCATCATTAACACCATGGCTGGATACGCACTATCCAAATTCCGCTTTAAAGGCGAAAACGTCATCATGTTATTGATCCTGTCAACCATCATGTTACCACTGGAAGTCATCATGGTCCCCATCTTCTCAGTCTTACGGTTCTTTGGACTGTATAACTCCTTGTGGGCTCTGATCATACCGCCGGCCGCAACGCCGACCGGAATATTCTTGATGAGACAATACTTACTAACTATTCCGGATGAAGTCATTCAGTCTGCACGAATCGATGGGGCATCTGAATGGCGGATCTTCTGGAGTATCATATTACCCAACGCCAAACCAGCCATCGCCACCTTAGCCATATTCTCATTTATGTGGCGTTGGAACGATTACGTCTGGCCGCTGATTGCCATAAACTCGCCAAAAAGATATACCCTTCAATTGGCGATCGCTAATTTCTCGGGTGAATTCGGGATTGACTACAACTCCATCATTGCGATGAGTGCACTAGCCATGATCCCGATGCTCATCGTCTTCTTAATCTTCCAACGTCAATTCGTTCAAGGAACGGTTGAAAGCGGAATGAAGGGTTAACAACATAGGTATTAATTAACATTAATATAAAAAAAGGGAGGATTCTATGAAAAGAATACTTAGTCTATTATTAGTCGTATTGCTCATCTCCGGCTTTAGTGCTTGTGCTAAGCAAGAACCTAAAGAACTACAGATGCTTTGGTGGAGTGACGGCACCGAAGGTCAAGTCATGCAGACACTGCTTACAGAATATGAAAGTAAAACAGGCGTTAAAATCGAATTGATCGTAATTCCTTACGCTGATTATGAAGCTCGTTTAGCAACCATGATCAGTGGAGGAGAAGCTCCTGCACTCGCACGCGTTACAGAAGGACATCTAAATAACTTCAAAAGCAAAATTTTGAGTTTAAAAGGTGTTTATGACAGCGCCGGGTTCACCAACTTATTCTATAATGACGCAAATGAAGTAATTTCACTGCCTATGGACATTACAGCCAACGGATTATTCATCAATGTTGATTTAATGACAAAATACGGCGTAAATTATCCGAAACCAGGCGAAGCCGTTTGGACTTGGGACCAATTTGAAACCGAAGTAAACAAACTTCGTGCCGGTGTTGGAACAGATGTAAACTTCCCAGGCGTATTTGACCCTCAAGCTCACCGCTTCTTCCCGATGGTTTACCAACACGGAACAAAGATTTGGAGCGCACCTTATACAACCAGTAACTTAACTGGAGCCGCAGCTGTCAAAGCATTGACCAGACTTGTCGGTTTCTATGAAAGTGATTTGATTGATGATGCAGTTTATGCCGGTTCGGCAGCCGCAGCCTTGTTTAGAACAGGCGCATACGGCTTCCATATGTCAGGCAACTGGAACGTCAGCAGTTATCAAGATTTGACATTTAACTGGACAGTCGTTCCAATGCCGAAAGAAGCAAATCGTGCAACTATTCTTGGTGGAAAATCCATCGCAGCATTTATGGATTCCAACGCACCGACCGAAGCCAAGAAATTCATTACTTGGTTAGCCAAAGGCGAAAACCATGACAAATTTACCGGTGGCGTTCCTTACTTGACACCGCGTTTAGGCGCACAAGTCAATTATGGAGCATTCGCAGATGAATACGCAGTATTCCTTGATGAAATCGCAGCAACCGATGCATCCTTTGTTCAAGACTGGTTAACTCAAGTCATGGTTCCGGGAATGTATCCGATGATCAATGAAGCCATCCGTAAAGCCGTTGCAAAAGAAGCAACTCCGCTGGATGCATTAAAAGAATTAGAAACCAAATTAAAAGAAGCTAAGAAATAATTAAGACACAGGGTGCTATACAAGTGTGTAGCACCCTAAATCATAAGAAAGAAGGAAAGATATGAAACCGTTTGAATGTCTATATGTACCGATAGGTGTTTCGACTTTTCACTTAGAATCCGCACAGGCAGCGTTTGAAGATTCCATCAAACTGCTCAAAAGCATAGACGAAAACGTAGTCGTCTCAAGTGAAATGCTATTGTCCATCGAAGCTCTTGTTCAGTATATTGATGGGAAAAATCCAGATTTAGTGATATTACAAAATGTAACCTTTGCCAACTCAGCATATGCGACTGAAGTTTTAAAACGCATCTCTGCTCCGATTTTGCTATGGACGTTACGCGAACCAGTCATCGATGGTGGAAGACTCAGACTTAACTCACTAACCGGAGCGTTCTCAGCAGGGTATGCATATAAAGCCATGAGAAAAGATCGAATCTTTTACATATATGGCTCACCTAGCGATGATAGCATTCAGACAACATTGACCAAACTCATTTCTGCCGCAAAACTGAAACACGAGATGAAAAATGCCAACCTATTAATGGTTGGACACACACCTCAAGGATTCGGATTTGGCCGTGCACTGGATTTGGAAATGGCCTCAACCTTTGGAGTCAACGTGCTTGCCATTGAGTCCAGAGAACTAACCAAAATTGCCCAGGAAATGAAAATCGAAGATGCTAAAAACGAAGAAGCCGAAATTGAAAGCCGTATGGTCGGACTGGAAAAAACACTAACCAAAAACCGCGTCGATTTCGTAAAACTATATAAAGCCTATCATGACTATATTGAAAAAAATAACATCAAAGCCATCGCATCCCGTTGCTGGCCAGACTTCTTTACCGATTACGGAACACCGGTATGCAGTGTCCTTGCCATGCTCAACGATCAAAATGTTGCGGCAGCCTGTGAAGCCGACGCTTACGGTGCTTTGAGTATGTATATCGGTCAACAGCTATCATCGATACCGACCTATCTGGGTGATCCTGTTTCCATCGATGAAGATGAAAATACGATTACCTTCTGGCACTGCGGAACCGCGGCCTGCGGCCTGGCAAGAAGAGATACCGGAGCAGCCGTCGGTGTACACCCCAACCGTAAAATCGGACCAACCATGGAATTTGGCTTAAGAGAATGCAAAGAAGCCACCATTTTCAGAATTGGGCGTAAACCGGATGGTACCTTCAGATTTCTGATCATGGATGGAAAAGTTCTTGATAAACCTCAACAATTCCTTGGAACCAGTGTCGTCGTCGAGGTAGAACCTAAAGTTAATCCGCTGATAACATCCATGGTTCAAGATGGATGGGAACCCCATTTCGTAGTTATATATGCGGATATCAAAGAAGAACTGGAATTATTGGCCCAATTGTTTGGGTGTGAAATCGTTAAGTACTAAAGGAGAAGAGAAATGGAAAAACGAGCGTATTTAGAACAAAGAGCAAAGGAAATCCGCCAAGATACCTTGCGTTGCATCGGATCTTTGGGTGTCGGACATATCGGTGGCAGTCTTTCGATCGCGGATGTACTTGCTGTACTTTATTTTGAAAAAATGAACATTGACCCGCAGAATCCCGGGTTGCCTACCCGCGATCGATTCGTATTGTCAAAAGGACACGGAGGCCCGGCCGTGTATGCGACCTTGGCAATCAAAGGATACTTTGATAAATCCCTGCTATTGACCCTCAACCAATCAAACACCAACTTGCCTAGTCATACCGACAAAAACAAGACGATTGGTGTCGATATGACAACAGGATCCTTAGGACAAGGATTCTCCGCTGCGGTCGGCATGGCCACTGCGGCACAGTTGGACGGCTCAACACTAACCGTCTATGCAATCATCGGGGACGGTGAAAGCCAGGAAGGTCAGATTTGGGAATCCGCCATGTTTGCGGGCAGCCGTGGACTGGACACCTTGATCGCCTTTACCGACTACAACAAACTTCAAATTGACGGAGCGGTCAGCGATATCAATGACGTTTCTCCGTTGGATAAGAAATGGGAAGCCTTCAATTGGCACGTCCAAGTCATTGACGGTCATGATGTACTGGCTATTTCCGAAGCGATCGATATCGCCAAGGAAACCAAGGGTAAACCATCCATGATCATATTGAACACGATCAAAGGAAAAGGTGCATACTTCTGTGAAGGACAAGCCGGATCACACAATATGCCTGTTACGATGGAACAAGTGAATGAAGCGATTGAGAGGTTGGAAACAATATGAAATTACACGATCGACAAATGCGAGATATTTACGTAGATTTACTTATTGAAGCCGCAAAAAAACATCCGAATCTGGTCATAGTGGAAGCTGACTTGATGAAAGCCGCCAAGACCACCAGTTTCGCAGATGTTTTTCCGGAAAGAACGATCAATGTCGGTGTTGCCGAGGCCAATATGATCGGTGTTGCCGCAGGTTTAAGCAACATGGGAAAACTGCCATTCACCCATACCTTTACCCCGTTTGCCACGCGTCGCTGCTTTGACCAAGTCATGCTCTCGGTAGCGTATGCACAACTTAATGTCAAAATGGTTGGATCCGACCCTGGAATCATGGCAACTTTAAATGGCGGAACCCATATGTCTTTGGAAGATGTCGGGATCATGAGAACTATTCCGACCATGACCATATTCGAACCTGTTGACGGCGTACAGTTGGCCGGCATGTTTGATCAAATCATCGAACACTACGGCCCGGTATATATTCGTCTTCTTCGCCAGGAATTCCCATCGATTTTTGAAGATGGAACGCAGTTCACCCTTGGCAAAGCAATCAAGATTGAAGAGGGAACCGATGTCAGTATCTTCGCGACAGGAATCATGGTTCACGAAGCACTGGAAGCACGCAAAATCTTAGCTGAGGAAGGTATTTCCGCCAGTGTTGTCAATATACATACAGTAAAACCAATTGATAAAGAAGCCATTATTTTTGAAGCAAAGAAAACCGGTGCTATTGTCACGGCCGAAAATCACAACGTCATCAACGGCTTAGGCAGCGCTGTTGCAGAAGTGTTGGTTGAAAACTGTCCGGTCGTAATGGAACGAGTCGGAACATTGGATCATTTTGGCGAAGTGGGCAAGAAAGATTTCTTAATGGAAAAATTCGGATTGAAAGCTCACAATATCGTCGATGCTGTTCACCGTGTTCTAGAAAGAAAAGGGAAATAACATGAAAAAAATCTTTATCGGATCGGATAAATCCGGATTTGTTCTAAAAGAAGCCATCAAACAATACTTACTTGATGAAGCCTATGAAGTTGAGGATATCGGAACAACAGATGAAGCAGCACCCCTTCCGTTTTTCGATGTTGCTTTAAAAGGTGCACAAAAAATTCAATCCAAAGAATATGAAAAAGGTATTTTGATTTGCGGTACCGGCATGGGAATGTCCATCGTTGCCAACAAACATGAAGGAGTATTTGGGGCAGCCTGTGAGTCCGTGTATGCCGCCGAAAAATGCCGTGCCATCAACGATGCCAATATTCTGTGCATGGGTGGTTGGATCATCGCTCCGATCATGGGTGTGGAAATGACAAAAACCTTTTTGAATACAGAGTTTACTCAAAATCTGGAAGAATGGAGGGCTAAAAACTTAATTAAGGCTAAAGAAGCAGTTGCCAAAATTGAGCAAGAAAGCTTTCACCGTCAGTAAGAAGTATGATTGAGATAGTATCACTATTGTCAATTTTGGTTGCGATCATCATTGGCATAGTAAAAAATATAAATGTGGGTTTCATTGCGCTGGTATTCGCCTTCTTTTTAGGAACGTTGCTTGGCGGTTTAAGCCCCAATACGATCATTGGCTTTTGGCCTGTGAATTTATTCTTCACCACGGTAGGAATCACATTATTCTTCAGTATTGCGAAAATCAACGGAACCCTTGAGAATCTGTCAACAATGATCATCTATCGCAGTCATGGCAGTAAAATAAAAATTCAAATCATCTTCTTCGTACTGGCAATGGGCCTTGCCTCCATCGGACCAGGAAATATATCCGCCGCCGCTTTGCTATTGCCCATTGGCTTAGCCATTGCTTACAAATCCCAAATGTCCTTACTTATGATGAGCGTCTTGATCATTCAGGGCTCCATTGCCGGCGGATTGTCCCCCATTGCACCTAATGGGATCGTAGCATTGGAGTTGGCACGCATAAACAATGTCGGAGAACTTGGATTATCCATCTACATTCTAAACATGATCAGCATCATCATCTTTTCCTTGATTTTCTTTATAGCAATGAAAGGCCATAAGATGAATGGTCAGAAAACAGAAGTTAGACCGCCATCACCGTTTACCTATGAGCAAAAACTGACACTACTCAGTATTTTGATCTTAATTGTCTGGGTCATCTTTGGCAAAGCTCATGTCGGTTTCGCCGGATTTACCCTTGCTGTCGTTCTATTTTTTCTTAAAGCCGGCAAACAGCAACAAGCCATCCAACAAGTCCCGTGGACAACCATTCTGCAAATTTGCGGAGCTGCGGTTTTAATTGGTGTCGTTGGTGAACTTGGCGGCATTCAAATGATGTCTGACTTTCTGGCAAAAATTACAAACGGTGAAACCGTAGTTCCTATCATGGCGATCCTCTCAGGAGCCATGGCAACCTTCGCTTCAGCGGTAGGTGTGGTCATGCCGACATTGATACCTACAACAGTAGCTTTATCAGAAAGCCTGAATTCAGCGGTAAGTCCGGGAGTTTTAACGATGACCATTGCCGTCGCTTCACATATGACCACCATGAGCCCGCTATCCGTTATGGGAGCTCTTGCCTTAGGCAGCATGCCTGCCGGAGTAGATGAGAAGAAACTTTTCAAAAAAATGTATATCGTAGCATTTATTGCCTTAGCCTTTGTGTCAGTCTTCTTAGGACTACTGCATCAGCTGGGTCTAATTAAATAAGGGAGGAAAATATGAGCACAAAAGAGTATGTATCGTCTTACGTAAAAAGGGCGAAAGCTGCACAGCAACAAATTCAATTTTACACCCAAGAACAAATCGACGAGGTTTGTGTAGCTATCGGCTGGGAAGTATACAATGATCACAATATTGAGATCTTGGCTAAACTTGCGGTCGAAGAAACGAAGATGGGGAATGTTCAAGACAAAATCACCAAGCACAAAAATAAAGTGCTCGGTGTTTTGAAAGACGTTCAGCATGCCAAATCGGTCGGTTGTATTGAAGTCGATGATGAAAAGAAAATCAGAAAATATGCCAAACCGGTCGGAGTTGTCGGTGCATTGACCCCTGTCACCAATCCGACAGCGACACCTGCAAGCAACGGCATTACCATACTCAAAGGCAGAAATGCAGTCATTTTCGCACCTCATCCGAAATCAAAAAAGGCAACTGCCATGGCAGTACAGTTTATGAGAGACGGACTTCGTAAGGTGAATGCTCCGGAAGATTTGATTCAAGTCATTGAAGAACCATCGATCGAAGTGACAGAAGAATTAATGAAACAAGTCGATGTCGTACTTGCTACCGGTGGAGGTGCGATGGTTAAAGCCGCATACTCATCAGGTAAACCGGCGTACGGTGTCGGACCAGGAAACTCAGTTTCCATCGTTGCTGAAGATGCGAATGTTAAGGATGCTGCGAGTAAAATCATGGGAAGTAAAGCTTTTGACAATGCCACATCCTGCTCCAGTGAAAATTCCATCATCATCCATGAGTCGATATATGAACAAAT
Organism: Firmicutes bacterium HGW-Firmicutes-10; assembly: GCA_002841605.1. Classification (GTDB taxonomy): domain Bacteria; phylum Bacillota_I; class Bacilli_A; order Erysipelotrichales; family Erysipelotrichaceae; genus UBA2227. The sequence goes on from PHAF01000020.1 coordinate 11,624, forward strand.
GCTCGAACAGTTGATTTCACTGGGTGCATATCTTGTTTCAGAAGGCATGCGCGAGCGCTTGTCGATGTATATGTGGCCAATAAACGACAAAGGATACCGCTCCATCAACCCGAAGATCATCGCTCAATCCGCACAATCCATTGCCCAAGGTGCAATGCTGCCGGTAAACGACTATGTGAAAGTATTGCTGGTTGAAGGAAGAGAAGATATTGAATCCGATTTCTTTTCACAGGAAAAACTCTCACCCGTCTTAACGGTGTTCAAGTATTCAACTTTCGAAGAAGGCTATCGCATACTCGAACGATTAACAGACAATTACGGCACCGGACATTCATGCGGAATCCATACATTCAATGATGAATATGTTAAGTATATCGGATCAACCATTCGCAGCAGCCGCGTGCTCGTCAATCAGGCACAAGCCGCAGGTAACGGGGGTGCGTTCTTTAACGGCATGCCATCGACCGTATCTTTAGGTTGTGGCAGCTGGGGCGGAAATATCACTACTGAAAATATCACATTCAAACACTTCATCAACGTAACGTGGGTTTCGGAGTATTTTACTCCAAAGCGACCGACCGACGAAGAAATCTTTGGTGCATATTTTGCCAGTGGAAAGAAGGATCGACAATGAAGCTATATGAATATCAAGTAAAAGAGTTATTCAAAAATGCGCAAATAGCCATTCCTAAAAGCCAATTAATAAATAATGTTGAACAAGCACCCGCAGCTTTTTCTTCCATCGGATTTCCCTGTGTCATTAAGTCACAGGTGCTTAGCGGCGGACGAGGCAAAGCCGGATTGATTCAGTTTGTCAAAGATGAGAAGAAGGGACTTGAAGAGGTTGCCCGCCTGTTTTCACTGCCTCAAAAAATATCCACATTACTCATTGAAGAGGCAGTCGATATTGCCCATGAGGTTTATGCCTCCTTTACCATTGACCCGGTCAGTGGAACGGCACTATCTATAGTCAGTGCTACCGGAGGAGTCGACATTGAAACCTTGGCCATTGAACAACCGGAAAAAATCCTACAGACGAAGATCGACATGAGCCTGGGATTACAACCCTATCAAGCAAGTCATATCGCTTACGAATGCGGATTCGACGTGGACATAGCAAAAAAGTTTACACAATTACTTCTTAAGTTGTATCGACTGTTTGTTCAGTATGACTGTGAGTTATTGGAAATCAATCCCCTATTTATAACCAAGTCCAACGAACTGGTTGCTGGGGATGGAAAGTGCTCCATTGATGATAACTCCATGTTTAGACACGAAGACATTTCTGTGCCGCTTGCGGATATCGAAAACGAAGCAGAACGTTTGGCCATGGAAGAAGGAATCCCGTTTATTCAGTTTGACGGAGATATCAGTCTGATGTGTGCCGGAGCAGGACTCACGACAACGGTGTATGACTTAATCAATTATGAAGGTGGCACAGTAGCAAATTACCTTGAATTTGGCGGTCCTCACTATAAAAAAGCCATGAAAGCCATGGAAATCTGCTTAAAAGTCCCATCCAAAGTCATCTTGATCGTGACCTTTGGAACGATTGCCCGAGCCGATGTCATGGCCCAGGGAATCGTGGAAGCAATCACCAAATTGAAGCCCGATCGCCCGATCATCACTTGCATTCGTGGGACCAATGAAATCGAAGCTGTCGAAACACTGAAAAAAGCCGGACTGATTCCACTGTTTGATACCGAAGAAGCCGTTCGTTTGGCTGTGGCATTGGCGAAGGAGGCAAAGACATGAGCATTTTTATCGATCGAAATACCCGAGTCCTGGTTCAGGGAATCACAGGTTCGGAAGGAAGTTTCTGGACAAACCATATGATCGAACTGGGTACACAGGTTGTTTGTGGCGTTACTCCTTCAAAAGAAGGAATGGAAGTTAACGGAATCCCGGTGTATCACTCCGTGGAAAGAGCACTCAGAAATCACGAAGTGGATGCCTCGATGATTTTTGTCCCCCCAAAACTGACCAAAGATGCCGTGTTTGAAGCATTGTCAAACGGAATTAAAAAAGTCGTTACGATGGCCGATGGCATACCGCTTTTCGATATGGTTGCGATCCGACATGAAGCCCTTAAGCACAATGCGGTCGTCATTGGCGGAAATACCTCCGGTGTAATTTCTCCGGAAGAAGCCATGATGGGAAGCTTCCCTCATTGGATCGAACGCGTCTACAAACGCGGCAATATTGGTGTTATGACGCGAAGCGGTTCACTGACCAATGAAGTGACCGCGATGATTGTCAAGCAGGGGTATGGGGTTTCGACACTGATCGGTGTCGGCGGAGATCCGGTACCTGCGACCCGGTTTGCGGAAATGCTGCCGTATTACCAACAGGATGAACAGACGGAAGCCGTCGTCATTATTGGTGAGCTTGGCGGAACCATGGAAGAGGAAGTCGCCGAAGCCATCGAGATGGGAATATTCACCAAGCCATGCGTAGCATTTTTAGGTGGAAGAACAGCTCCCAAAGGTCAAAAGATGGGACATGCCGGAGCGATCATTACCGGTGGTAAAGGGGATGTCGAGGATAAAATCAAAGCACTGACAAAAGCCGGAGCATTGGTTGCGGATCGGCCAAGCCGAGTCGGATTATTGCTCGAACAGCTAAACGTAGCAAAAAAATAGATTGAAAACAGGATGCTTTTGCAACCTGTTTTACCATCTGATATAGTAGTGAAAGAGGAAGAATATTTAAAAGGGAGAATAGCGATGAAAAAATCACAATTTTCAGCAAAGCTTGCTTACGGAGCCGCGGATATTTACGGGGGCGGATCCTTTCTGATCATCAGTATTTTATACTTGGTATTTCTAACGGATGTCGTAGGAATGAATCCGGCATTGGCAGGATCAATTCCGATGATCGGAAAAATCTGGGATGCTCTCACCGATCCGATCATGGGAAATATCGTAGATCGTACGCAATCGAAATTCGGATCTAAGCGCTTTTACCTGCTTATCGGAAGCTTCGTCGGATCGATAACGTTTGCCATGATGTGGCTGACGATTTCTGGATCAGCAACCACGTTGTATTTCTTTTATCTGCTGATGTACATCCTGTTTTCAACAGGATTTACCATTGTCATGGTTCCTTACAATGCTTTGTTGCCAGATATGGTATCTGATTATACACAACGCAGTGCCTTTACGATGTATCGGATGATATTTTCTGCTTTATCTGCGATTCTTGCCGGGTTAGTCCCCAATATGATCGTCAATCGTTTAGGAGATACACAGGCTCAAGGATTTCTGATCATGGGTGCCGTGTTCGGGTTTATATTCTTTCTATCCATCTTCTTTACTTTCATTAAGAGCTGGGAGACCATTCAACCTGTAATAAAAACACCCTTCAAAGAATCATTCAGACAATCTTTCAGTGTATTTCGTAATCGTTCTTTCCGCTTATATCTCGGTGTTTTCTTGTTTGGACAAGGCTCTTCGGATTTTATAACGACATTGATCATCTATTTTCTCGCAGTCGTTTTGCGTCAACCCGACCAATACACCTTTATCATGTCAGGGGTCCTTGTATCTCAACTGTTGGCCATGTTTTTGTATCAGCTTGTCTTAAAGAAAACATCAAAGAAATTTCCGGTTTACCTTGGCTTTCCGATTCGCATGATCGCCACTTTCTCAATGATTTTCTTTGCCTATGAACAAGCGCCGATTTTACCGATTTTCATAGCATCGTTTATCTCCGGACTAGGGACCGCAGCTTCCTCGGTGACCTCATACGCGATTCTTACGGATTTAACGGATGTGGATTATCTGATCACCACCAAACGTCGTGCAGGCGTTTATTCGGGTATGGCAACCTTTAATCGCAAAATTGCTAATGGGATTGCTATCTGGCTGATCGGGATCATGTTGGCGTTATTCCAGTATGATGCAACCGCCGCAATTCCAAGTGAAATCACAGTCAATGGAATCAAATTCATGTTTATCGCACTACCGCTTCTCTTTATGGTCGCAACGTTATACTTTACTTATAAATTTCCAATAACCAAAACGACTTATGAGTGCATTCAAAAAGAAATCAGCCGTCGTTTAGGAGAGTTGGATGATAAGGCAAGTGAAGAGGATATTAAGACTTGTGAAATGGTAACCGGAGTCCCTTATAATCAATTGTGGAGAATAGAGAATTCGCGATGAATGATATCTTAAAACATTTTACACTTCCCGGATTCCTCACGGTAGCCAAGGGTCAAGCAACCTACACGATGAGTCGGGGAACGTTTAAAACAAAAGATAAAATCGGTGAGAAAAGGATATTATCCTGCACATTCGCTTCTGATCATCAGTTTCACTATGAAAACAAAGAGATCAAAGTAGTGATGAATGTGGAAGTAAATGATCATGAAGTGATTTGTACCTTTGATACTCAATCGGACATAAACCGGCTTTGGATTCAACTTCCATCTTCCCAAGATGAAGGGATCTATGGTTGTGGAGAACAGTTTACTCATTTCAATCTCAAAGGAAAGAAAGTGCCTATTTGGGTTTCCGAGCATCACTCATTGAAGAAACTGCTTAAAAAAGCCATAAGAACAAAGATATTGGGTGTCAATGATGCTCATCTGAGCGAATATAAAAACCATCAGACCTATATTGCTCAGCCCACATTTGTAACAAGTCAAGCAATGCTGGTGCACGCGGACACTTCATCATACTGTGAGTTTGATTTTTCAAAAAAGGATCAGACCTCATTGCATTTCCGTGCGATACCGACTTCTATATCTTTTTATCAAGGCGGAAATATTTCCCTTTGCCTAAGCTATCTAAGTATTAAGATCGGAAAGCATCCGCGATTGCCTCAATGGGTATCTTCCGGAGCGATTGTGGCAAGTCAGGGAGGTTGGGATAAAGCTGTTGAGCGAGTCCAACACATTCAACAACAAAACGGTAAAGTAGCTGCCATCTGGTCTCAGGACTGGTCCGGACAGCTGATCACTCAGTTTGGTACGCAGGTTTTTTGGAATTGGCAAGTCGATGATCAGCTGTACCCAAATGCGAAACAAAAAATCGCAGAACTTAATTCAAAAGGTATTCGCTTTTTGGGCTATATAAACACATTTCTAAAAGAAGATACAATTTTGTATCATGAAGCAAAATCCAGTAATTATCTCGTGATGAAAAACACCGGTGATCCTTATCTGATTAAATCAACGACGTTTCAGGCGGGAATCGTGGATTTGACCAACCCGGATGCCTTTGACTGGTATAGAAAAGTGATTCAGCACGAAATGATTGATCTTGGTCTTAGTGGATGGATGGCTGATTTTGGTGAATATTTACCCACCGATGCCGTGATTTTTGATTCAAGAGGCGCTCAACAGATGCACAACTTATGGCCAGATTTGTGGGCGAAGTGTAATTATGAAGCCATCGCCCAACGCGGAAAAGAGCGTGAAATATTTGTCTTCAATCGTGCCGGATTCACTCATACACATAAATACACACACTCAATGTGGGTCGGTGATCAACATGTCGATTTTTCAATAGAGTATGGACTTCCTTCAGTCATCGTGGCTATGTTATCTTTGTCAATGAATGGCAAAGGTGTTTCTCACAGTGACATCGGGGGGTATACGACAATTTTCCATATGAAACGCAGTGAGGAGCTATTAATGCGGTGGGCAGAGATGAATGTTTTTTCTCCCATATTTCGTACTCACGAAGGAAACCGACCTGAAAGCAATGTTCAGGTAGATGCCAATCCTGAAGTTTTGACACACTTTAGCCGTATGTCATCACTTTTCTCAAAACTTGAGCCGTATCATCAGCACCTTCTTGATGAATACCAGCAAAGCGGGGTACCGCTTGTTCAACCGATGTTTATGGTTTCTAGTGATCCTGAAGCATTTCAACTTCAATATCAATATATGTATGGCGATTCAATATTGGTTGCGCCGGTCATTGAAAAAGATTCATCATCCGTCCATGTATGGTTGCCGGAGGGAATGTGGATTCATTTCTTTACAAAAGAAAAATTTGATAAAGGATGGCATGACGTTAAAGCTCCCATCGGACAACCGGCAGTCTTTATAAGAAGTGAAACACCATGGTCTGAATTTTTAGGCAAACTTAGTGTATAATATCATTAATTATTACGATGACTTCGACTGGAAAGTGGG
>PHAF01000021.1 GCA_002841605.1 Firmicutes bacterium HGW-Firmicutes-10
AGAGTTTGTGGCAAAGTTCAATATGATTCAAGTCGGAGACAAAATTCCGTTTCGGCATCAAATCGGTGATAAGCGAAATCATCAGTATGCTTCTTTTGTTGGAGAATCGTATGAAATTGAAGTTGTAGGGTTTTTTAAACTCAACACCGATGAAATATACAATGAAAGCGGGAATCTGAAAGAAGAGTACTACTACATTTATGTTCCTGAGAATTACTTGAATGAGCGCTATTTAGTGGACAAGCAAATGTATGCGGATGCGCAATACTACGAAGATCCGACGGATCGTTGGTTTCAGTCGTATTATCCGAAAGTTATTTTGAGTTCAGATGAATACCTGGATGATTACAAACAGTTTGCGATCAATCTGATCAATAATAAGGATGTGGAAGTCATTACTTCCAATGATGCGTACGAATCCGTTGCAGCTCCGGTATTGATCATATCACTGATTGCCGAATATATACTTATTCTGGCGTTTGGAGCTACCATTCTTAGCGTCAGTCTTGTCATTCTTTTGTTTTTGCGTGACCGTGTTTATGAAGTCGGTGTGTATGGAGCTTTGGGGGAGAAGAAAGTTTTTAGTGTCATGCAAATCGTGATGGAGATTTTGATCATCACATTCGCCGCGGCATCAATATCAATGTTCACCGGCCAAGTGTTGGCTCAACAGCTTTCAAATTCTATCGTATTGAAGCAGTTGGAGATGGTCGATGAAGCCAAACTGATCAAGGTCGACCAGTCGGAAGCAGCGTTGATCAGTGCATCAGAAGTTGCCCGTGCTTACAAAATCGAGATGAGTACCGAATATGCATTTTTCTTGTATGGCATATTGATGACGACCGGACTTCTTTCTTCTATTGTTCCAATGCTACTGATTGTTTCGGTCAAACCGAAGAAAATATTGTTGTAGGAGGCTAAGATGAACTCATTAAAACGAGCATGGTTAAGTGTCATACGTAAACCCGGCAAGAATTTCTTGTTGTTTTTCATCGTGACCTTGCTTACTACCTTGATGGCCGCTTCGTTGGCTATCCGTATCGCAAGCAACAATGTTACTGCAGAAATGCAGAATCGCATCGGTTTACAGGTGTCCATTGCCCCAGAACGTACAGAGCTGGCTTATGGCATGGTTGGTCAGCACATTCCCTATAGCGAACTGAAAAAAGTCGTTAGTTATAAAGGTGTCAAATCGTTCAACTATGGGATTTCTTATACCTTTCAGATGTATAAACCTGAACAACGACACATGGTTTTGGTTGAGGGTACTCAAAATCCGGATATCACACATTACTGGCCGAACTCAAAAGTGATTGCCGGGCGTACATTTACAGAAAAGGAGTTGGCTGAAGGTGCGTATGTAATGGTCGTTTCTAAGCAAATGGCCGATTTATATAACGTAGAAGTCGGTGATAATTTTCCATTGGGTAGAAAATACTCGATGTATTTTGATCCTTTTGAAGAGTGGTTTGATATGGAAGTCATTGGAATCGTTGATGGGCCGGAAGTCACAAGGTCTAATCTTTTTGAAGGAGAATTCATCGACTATATGACTTATTACTTTTCAGAAACTCAACGTGACTGGGATCGATTTCCTATAGCCATTGCTCCGAACATCGTTATCGATACACAAATCATCAATACGAAACTGAATTATCGTCTTGTCGGCATCAATTTGCGTCAGAATGTTCGTATGAGAATTCCTATATTGGAAATGGAGTCGTTTGAAGCTGTGACTGAAATGCGAAAATTGTACGGCAAGAAACTGCCAATGCCCTTTAAGTTCAACTTCGCTGATGATCAGATTTTGGCGGTTTTGGGTCCTATCGGCACGCTAAATATGATTGCGGAAGCTGTGATGGTGTTTACTATGATCATTGCGGTATTTGTGTGTTCACTCATCATCCTGCTCTATCTTAAAGAGAGACGGCATGAGATTGGTATATATTTTGCTTTGGGAGAGAAGAAGAGAAATATTGTCTTACAAGTCGTAATGGAAGTTTGGATTGTCAGCGTACTAGCCATGACCTTATCGGTATTTGCCGGTACATGGATCGCAAAAGGGTTCTCTTCAGAACTCATACGATTACAATTGCTGATGGCCGAGGTACAAAAGGGAAAAGATGATATTATAAACGACAATATTCCTTCAAAAGAAGAAGTTGTCCAAGCATATACGGTTAAGATGTCGAATGAGTATATTTTATTGTTTACCGGTCTGGCGATGTTTACAGTAACTGCATCTACGATCGTACCGATCGTTAATATTCTGAAGTTGAAACCGAAAGAAATTTTGTTGTAGGAGGGGTTACATGAAACTGCTAGATATAAAAGATGTATTCTTTACATATCCCGATGGAGACAGTGTCCGGACGATTTTGGATCACGTCAACGTGACTTTTGAAAAAGGTCATTTTTATGCGATCGTCGGATCTTCGGGATCCGGTAAAACCACATTTCTGACGTTGATCGCCGGTTTGGATAGTGCTAAAGAAGGAAGTATTTTGTTTAAGGATAAAGATATTGCGGAAATCGGGCTTTGGGAATACCGTCGTAATCATGTCGGTATGGTTTTTCAGAGTTACAACTTAATCCCGTATATGACCGGTCTGGAAAATGTTTTGGTTGCCATGGGTATTTCCGGTAAGTTGCATAAGAAGCGAGAGGCATATGAACTGCTTGAGTCAATCGGGATTGCGAAAAGCAAAGCCGATCGCAATGTCCGTCGATTATCCGGAGGGGAGCAACAGCGCATTGCGATTGCACGAGCGATGGCCAATCAACCGGATATCATCGTTGCGGATGAGCCGACCGGAAATCTGGATGGTGAGACGGAAGATACGATCATCGGATTATTTAAACAATTAGCCCAAGATAAAGACAAATGCGTCATCGTTGTCACTCATTCCGAGAAGGTCGCTAAGCATGCAGACTATATTTTGCGCTTACACGCAACCAAAGGGACCTTTGTAATCGAAGATAACCGATAACACTTTGTTGCGCCATCGTCAAAAAAGCTTTAAAATGAAGGGGAGAAATCCCCTTTTGACATTAAAAGGATTTAATCATTAATCCTTTTATATAGAACTTTCTAAAGTGAGGTAACGCCATGATATATTTGGATTACAGTGCTACGACTCCGATCGATGATGAAGTGTTGATGCGATATGTTCATGTAGAGAAACATGCTTTTGCCAATGCGAACTCAAAACATTTCTTGGGAATGAAGGCTCATGCGGAAATCAGCGATGCTACTGAAAAAATCGCAGAGCTGCTTAAAGTTGATCCGAGTGAAATTATATATACGTCCTGCGCTTCTGAAGCAAACAATACCGCCATTAAAGGAGTCGCTCTTAAGTATCCTAATAAAAAGCACATCATTACTTCCGCACTTGAACATTCATCGGTCGTCGCACCGTTGTACTATTTACAACAGAATGACTATGTCATTGATATGGTCAATCTTGATGAGCATGGCCGGTTTGATTTACACCACTTAGAGTCATTGATTAAAGAAGATACATTGTTGATCAGTTTGGTTGCGGTTGACAGTGAAACCGGAATTCGTCAGCCAATTGAGGAAGTTGGCAAATTGGCGAAAAACAAGAAAGTACTTTTTCATTGTGATATTACTCAAGCTCTGGGTAAATGTCCGATCGATGTATCGGATATTGATCTTATCAGTTGCAGTGCTCATAAAATATACGGTCCCAAAGGGATCGGATTATTGGTTAAGCGCAAAGGTGTATCTTTGGTGCCGTTGATTCACGGTGGCCGCTCAACAACATCCTTTCGGTCGGGTACTCCGCAAAACGCATTGATATGTGCATTTGCTCAAGCGATGGAACTTGCTTTTTGGAATATGGAGACTCGTATCCAACGGGCGAAAGAGCTTCGAACGTTTTTAGTGAATAATTTGTCATTATTTGATAAGATATCCATAAACTCCAATGAGTTTGCCATTCAACAGATTTTGAATATCAGTGTCCGTGGCATTGATTCAGATGAATGGGTTATGAAATTCTCTCAAAAGGATATTTGCATATCTGCCAGAAGCGCATGTTCGGGTAAGGAAAACTTCTCGAAATCCGTTTATGCAATTACCAAGGACAATGGCCGCGCGACTTCATCTTTGCGTATCAGTTTGTCACATTTGACAACAATGGACCAATTGAGAGCATTTTTAGATGTATTAGAGGACTTTCTAAAAGAAATGGGTGAATAAATGAAACTGATTGCTATTTCAGCTATCTGGTGTCCGGCGTGTTTGATTATGAGCAAGCGGGTCAAAGAAGCGCTTCAACAATATCCGGATTGGACGTTTGAAAAACTTGATTTGGATATGGATGAAGAAGAAGCTTTGAAGTGGAATCCGGGGAAGACGTTACCGGTGTTTATTGTATTGGACCAAAGCGGCAATGAAGTGCGCAGAGTTATCGGCGAATTATCAAAGGACCGCTTGATAAAGGATGTATTCCATGGTTAAAAAACTAGGTATATTTATTTTTGCGTTATTACTGTTATCTTCTTTCTTCACTCCTGTGCAAGCTGAAGATAAAGTTATCAATATTTTCTCTTTCCATGCAGAAGGATGTTTATACTGCGCGAAGGAAGAAGCTTTTTTTCAAGAGCTAGAGAAAACGGACAAAAATCTCAAAATTTATCGTTTCGAGATTGCTTATGACAAAGAAGGACAGGCAGTTGCTAAAAAAGTGGAAGATTTGTTGGGAATAAAGATTTCGACAGTACCTTATGTGATCATCGGAAGACAGTCCATCATCGGATTTACCGAAGGGATCACGGACAAAGAGATCTTAGAAGCCATTGAATATAACCGCACCCATGTGGTTCGCGATATCGTTGGTGAGATGCTGGGAGTGGCTGTACCTTTTACCGGAGATGAAGATGATCCAAAGGAGACAGTCATTCGATTGCCGTTTTTTGGTGAGGTAAAAGCAAAATCTGTTTCCTTACCTCTTTTGGCCGTGGTCATCGGAACACTGGACGGATTTAATCCTTGTGCAATGTGGGTATTGTTATTATTAATCAGTATGCTTATACATATTAAGGAAAAATGGAAGATGTGGACCTTGGGATTGATCTTCCTGTTTACTTCGGCAGTCATGTATTTCTTCTTTATGCTGTCATGGCTGAACATCACCATGTTGTTTGGATCTGTATTTATATTGCGTTTGATCATCGGTGCCGTTGCTGTTGGCGGCGGTACAATTAATATCCGCAATGGCTTGAAAAAGGATGATGGTTGTGAAGTTGTCGATAGTACTCAACGCAAGAAGCTGCGTCAGCGGATTCAGGAAATATCTGATCAACCGACCTTTATATTAGCTATCGTGGGTATTATGGGATTGGCAATTACGGTCAATCTGGTCGAACTTTTATGTTCAGCGGGATTGCCGATCGTCTTTACACAGGTATTGGCTCTTAATCAAGTGACCTATTGGGAAAAAATCGGATATTTGCTGCTTTATGTCTCTTTCTTCTTGTTGGATGACATTGTCGTATTTGTGATTGCGATGAAAACCTTTGAGTTGACCGGCATTTCGACGAAGTATGCTAAATATTCTCATTTGATTGGTGGAGCAATCATGATTATTCTTGGAATTTTAATGGTGGTAAAACCGGGTTGGCTGATGTTTAATTTCAGCTGATAGGGAGGGCATATGATTATAACCAATAAACAGGGATTGAAGTTATATGTTGAAACGCTAAATATGGACAAAAAAGGTGATGCGATTTTCTTTCTAAATGGTGTCATGGCTTCGGTCAACAGTTGGGGATATCAGCGCGGAGTTTTTGAAGATGCTGGATTCCGCCTGGTTTTTCATGATTTTGTAAACCAGCTCCGCTCAGATAAAAGTGTAGAGGTTTATACTCTTTCTGCTCATTGTGAAGACATTATTGAAATTATGAACGAATTAGAAATTGAGTCGGCTCATTTGATCGGTACCAGTTATGGCGGGGAAGTTGCCATGAAAATGGCTATCGAGTTTCCAAAACGCGTAAAGACGATTTCGATCATCGATTCGACCAGTGAAACCGATGCATTAATGGTTCATCAGGTAAAAATGTGGCAAATGATGGCCGAAAAACTTTCCGGTGAAGATTTCTTTCTTGGGATTTTGGGTAGTGTATATGGTGAGAAATACTTGCGGGAATATGGTGAAATGTTGAGAAAACGGGCAAAAGATTTTAATGGATTGCCCAAAGATTATTTCAGCGGATTGTGCAGTTTGATCGATTCCTTCATCAATGATGTCGATTTTACGTGGGATTTGACAAAAATCACCTCAAAAGCATTGGTGGTTTGCGGCCAGGATGATATACTTAAACCTGTCAGATATTCAAAACAGATCGCGCAAATTATTCCGGACTGTGAATTTGTCATTTTACCGGATTGCGGACATGTTGCAATTTATGAAGCAACGGACGCATTGAATAGCTGTCTTTTGGGATTTTTGATGAAGAATAGGGGAAATAAGTCATGAAAGCTTTAATAATGAAGTATATCGAGTATTTGTTTATCTTTTTAGCACCTATAGCCATTGGATTCGCCTACTTCTTGGTTATTATGTTGCTGAAGAAAATAAGCAAATATGTCAATTATTTGATCGGATTGATCATCCCGTTAGCAATCAACGTCGTATTTTTATTTATGATATTTCCGACGTATCAAGGGGACATCAACCCAGCCTTTGTAGAAAGTGTAAGTTATTTCGGATTATCCCTGGCAGGAACTCTGACTTACGCCGTATTCGCAATTTCGGCTTCAGGAATCAGAAAACGGACAAAGTAGCTCCCGCCAAGTGGGAGTTTTTTTATTTATCAGAAACAATTATTGTTATTATGCGTTGACTTTGTGAATCAGAAAACTATAATTGTTAGTGTATTCTAACTTCTAAGTTAGAGGAGGATGTATGACATTAAAGGATGTAAACCCCGGTCAAGTTTGTGTCATTGAGGGGATCGGTAAAAAAAGTTCGTTACGCAAACGAATTATTGATATGGGTTTGACGATCGGGACGATCATCGAAGTCCGAAAACTGGCTCCTTTAGGAGATCCAATCGAAATTCTAATTCGCGGTTATCACTTAAGTTTACGTAAAGCGGAAGCCGCTGAAGTATTTGTGAGGTTAGTATAATGGGGTTGCACATTGCCTTGGTCGGTAATCCGAACAGCGGAAAAACCACACTATTCAATGATTTGACCGGTTCTAATCAGTATGTAGGGAACTGGCCGGGCGTCACGGTTGAGAAAAAGACTGGTAAGGCAAAACATGATCAACTACCTATTGATATCACTGATTTGCCAGGAATATACTCGTTTTCCACGTATACACTTGAAGAAGTCATTGCACGTGAATTCGTTGAAGGCTCAGATGTCGATGTGATCATCAATATCGTTGACGCATCCAATATTGAGCGAAATCTTTTTCTGACATTGCAATTGTTGGAAATGCGCAAGCCGATGGTCATCGCAATGAATATGATGGATGTCTTGCAAAATCGTGGAACGCTTTTGGATTGTGAAGCTTTGTCCAGACAATTGAATGTACCCATCGTACCGATTGTCGCAAGTAAGTCTGTGGGAATCAAGCAATTACTTCAAGCTGCGGTTGATCAAATGGGAATCGTGCCACCATTGCCAATGATTTACAACGAACAACTCGAAAATGTCATTCAACTTGTCGAAAGAAAGTTGCCTGTTAATGTAATGTCGCGCATGCATGCCGTTCGTTTTGTTGAAGAAGGCGGTATCGCTGTGTTAGGACATACGATCGATCCAGTCTTTTTGGCTCAGCTTAATGAGGAAGTTGAAAAGAAAATAGCTTTTAAAAGCATCGATCGAGACATGGTCATTTCCGATGAGAAATATGCGTTTATCACCAATCTTGTACAAGGTGTGACAACTCAAATCAAAGAAAAAGAGAAATATTCGTTGTCAGATAAAATTGACTCAGTCGTGACTCATCGTATTTTTGCTATTCCGATTTTCTTGTTAATAATGTTTGGGTTATTTTCGCTATCTTTTGGACCGGTAGGCAGCTTTTTTAAAGCAAACTTCGAATGGCTCATCCAAGAAGGGGTGATCGTGCCAGTCGCTTCCATACTTGAACTTTTGGATGTTTCAGATTGGTTGTATAGTTTAGTCGTGGACGGAATTTTAGGTGGTGTCGGCTCGGTACTGAGTTTCTTACCCGAAATCACGATACTGTTTTTGACACTTTCAATTCTGGAAGATACCGGATACATGGCTCGGGCAGCATTCATCATGGATCGTCTGCTACGAAAATTCGGACTATCAGGACGATCATTCATCCCAATGATCATGGGTTTTGGATGTACGGTTCCGGCACTAATGGCAACCCGCACCTTAGAAAGTGAACGCGATCGCCGTTTGACGATGATGATAACACCTTTTATGTCCTGTGGTGCAAGATTTCCGATTTATGCCGTGTTTGCGGCCGCATTTTTTGTGAATTCGCAGGCTACGGTCGTATTTTCGATTTACTTGCTTGGCATTTTTGTTGCGGTTATCTCGGGAATTGTCTTAAAGCGTTTTGTTACAAAAGGGAAAATATCCAGCTTCATTATGGAATTGCCGGAATATCGCTGGCCGACACCAAAGAATTTGTTTCTGCATACATGGGATCGGGTGAAGGGCTTCATCATCAAAGCCGGAACCGTCATCCTGGTAGCTATGGTCATCATTTGGTTTCTGCAAAGTTTTGACTTTTCATTCCGTATGGTAGATGACAGTGTCAACAGTATCTTTGGTATCATCGGTACACGACTTGCTGTTCTCTTTCAACCGCTTGGCTTCGGGGACTGGCGTTCAGCAATGAGTTTGATTGTAGGTTTGGTGGCGAAAGAAGCAGTCGTCGGAACGTTGGGAGTTTTATACGGAGTGGGTGAAGCGGCAGTAGAAAATCCGGAGTTGCTGTCTGCACCTCTACGCACGATGTACACACCATTAAGTGCTTATGCGTTTATGGCATTCACGTTATTGTATATGCCTTGTATTGCGGCATTTGCAGCGATGAAACGCGAGATGAATTCTTGGAAATGGACGTTGATTGCAGTATCGTATCAGACCGTTGTGGCTTGGCTGGTGGCATTTATCATCTATCAAGGCGGTCTGTTGATAGGATTGAGGTGAGCCTGTGGGAGACTATATCGTAGGCGGGATTCTGGCAGTGATATTATCAGTTATCATTTATCGGATGATTGTCGCAAAGCGCAAAGGACGATCGATTACTTGTGGTTCATGCAAGTATGCGGCAGATTGCTGTTTAAAGGATGCTAAGAAAGACGATTGTCATTCGGAGGAATCAAGATGACGGAATTAGAAAAACTTACACCTTCTATTGAAGACTATCTGGAAGCAATTTATGTGTTGGATCAGACAGATAAAGGGGTTCGTTCGGTGGATGTCGCAGATAAGCTGCATGTTGCCAAGCCAAGTGTCAATCGGGCTCTTAAGAGTCTGGTTGAAGGTGGTTTGATTGAACAGCAACGTTATTCTGTCATCTATTTGACTGAACAAGGCAAAGAACAGGCAAGAAAGATTTTGCATCGACACACGGTAATAAAGCAATTTCTTTGTGATGTATTAGGATTGGATGAAGATCGTGCAGATGAAGAAGCCTGTAAAATCGAGCATGTCGTATGTGAAAACACAGTTGATCGGTTGAGTGAGCATGTCAACAGGTTTATAAGCAACATATGAGAATGACGGTTGATTTACATGGATTAACGGTTTATGAGGCGAAACTGGTATTGGATCGCTATTTAGATCGTTTGCCAAAAGGAGTTATGGAAGTCTCGGTCATTCACGGTTATCAATCCGGTGTGCGACTGAGGACTTTTGTCAGCAAGTATGAGCATCATAAAGTGACTGGAAAAATTAAAACTGTGAATCCGGGAGAGACGATTTTTGTGATAAAGAGATAGGTTTGTCATTGATTAATTGATTTTTTTGTGCTAATATTTTAGGGCACAGCGATGGACACTTAGCTCAGTTGGGAGAGCATCTGCTTGACGTGCAGAGGGTCAGGGGTTCGAGTCCCTTAGTGTCCACCATTTTTATTTAATGTGCGCCCGTGGCGCAACGGATAGCGCGTTTGATTCCGATTCAAAAGGCTACAGGTTCGATTCCTGTCGGGCGCGCCAATTTTTTTTGTTTAAGCCGGGACGTAGCACAGCTTGGTAGTGCGCTTGCTTCGGGAGCAAGAGGTCGCAGGTTCAAATCCTGTCGTCCCGACCAAGAATTTGGGGCTGTAGCTCAGCTGGAAGAGCACAACGCTGGCAGCGTTGGGGTCGAGGGTTCGAGTCCCTTCAGCTCCACCATCTCAATATAGGAATCCCTTTCAGAGGGGTTTTTGTTTTTAAGTGCTTACGAAAAAACGGGCAAAAGGTTAGAAGGAGTCACCAATGCACACAAGTCAATTAAAGAAAAAATATTCGATGAAGCAGTTGTTCGGGGCGTTTGTCAACGGCTATCGATCATTACCTATTTTGATAAAAAACAGAAAAAGCAAAAGAGTAGATCTTCAATGGATGGAGCGTCTGATGTTAGCGACAACAGAAGTCAATGGTTGTGAAGTCTGTTCCTATGCACATGCTAAGATTGCTCTAAAAGAAGGACTTACTCAACAGGAGATCCAAGCATTTTTATCTGGTTCGGATGTATTCGTTAATGAGGAAGAATCGGTATCAATCTTTTATGCACAGCACGTTGCTGATAGCATGGGTAATCCTGACGCGGATACTTATATTCGACTCAGTCAAGTTTATGGAGCAGAAATATCCGAAATCATCCATGCCGGAGTTATGGTCATGATGATGGGAAATATTTCCGGTATTCCCTTGAGTGCATTTATCAGAAGACTTCAGGGTAAGGCATATTCAAACAGTTCACTGGTTTATGAGTTAAGTATGTTGCTGATTCAACCATTTTTTATGATTGTTGCCATTCCTATCGCTTGGGTGAGTTCATTAGCCCATCGCAGTATATAGGTAAAATCACAAACGGTCCCTGAAAAGGGATTTTTTTGTTGATAGACAGGGCTATACAATTAGTAAAAAAATGTATACTAAATGTAAAATATATTTGACATATAGTACATAATGTATTACAATATGCCTATAAAACACAGAGGAGATTTTCAAACATGTCATATCAAGAGAAAAAGTCGATCGTATCCATCGTTACAGGATTAGTTATTCTAATAGCGTATTTCGTTTATACATACACAAAATATCAAGCCGGCGTTGTCATAGAAGGTGATTTAAAATTCTGGGCGGGTGCAATGCTTTTGTTTATCGCTATCGGAGTCGTAGCAACGATCATCATTCAAATCCTCTTCCATATCTTGCTATCCGTGTCTATTGCCATAAAGGCTAAGGCAAATAATAAGGAATGTGATGATAAGGAAATTGAGAAAAGCATTGAACTTGAAATGGTAAGTGACGAAATGGATAAACTGATAGAACTAAAGTCCAACGTGATCGGGTTTGGTGTAGCCGGGGTTGGGTTTGTTCTTGGGCTTATCGCACTGGTCCTGGACTATTCCGTTGCAGTCATGTTAAATGTAATGTTTGCTTCTTTTAGTATAGGTTCCATATTGGAAGGGATCACACAACTATATTTCTATCGCAAGGGTATCAACCATGGCTAAGAAAATCATCATAACCAACGAAATCAGAAAACTGCGCTTCTTTGCGAATGAAATGACACAACAGCAACTGGCTGAAAAGGTAGGGGCTTCCAGACAAACCATAATTTCCATTGAAGCAGGAAAATATTCACCTTCACTTGAACTTGCCTTTCGGATTGCTGAGGCATTCAACGTTAAAATCAGTGAAGTCTTTGATTATGAAGTGAAGGGAGATAAATGATGAAAGCTATCATTTATGATAAGGAATCTAAGGAAGAGAAACTAATATTGAAAGAAGTGTTAAAACCGTTGCCAAGTGAAAATGAAATACTTGTTAAAGTACATGCAGCCTCTGTGAATGCAGCGGATTACCGCTCGATGCAAATGGGAATAATACCAAAACATAAAATCTTCGGTGCGGATGTTGCCGGAACGATCGAAGCCATTGGTAAAAATGTCATGAACTTCTCGGTTGGTGATGAAGTCGTAGGCGACTTATCTGGCCATGGTTTCGGTGGTTTTGCACAATATGTCATCGCAAATGAGAGTGCTTGGGTTTTAAAACCAAAATCCATATCATTTGATATGGCAGCCTCAGTACCTATGTCATCCGTAACGGCATTACAGGCTTTGCGAAAAGGGAATGTTAAACCAGGTCAGAAGGTTCTGATATGCGGAGGCGGGGGTGGTGTAGGTACATTCGCTGTCCAACTGGCAAAGCACTTTAACGCAGAAGTTACGGTTGTGTGCGGCATCAAAAATGTCAATATCATGCAACAACTTAATGCGGATCATATTATTAATTATAATACTGACAGCTTCTTGAAAAAGGATGACCGCTTTGATTTGATTCTGGCAATCAATGGAAATTACTTACTATCGGATTATAAAAAAGCGCTCAAGTCACAAGGTATGGTTGTCATCGTTGGGGGATCTTTATCTCAACTCTTAAAATCACTGTCTTTTGGAAAATTGCTTTTCCTTGGATCAAAGAAGCTACATACCCTTTCAGCGAAACCAAGTACGGCTGACTTACAGACGATTCTACAACTTGTTGAGCAGAAAAAAGTGACTCCAGTCATCGACAGATGCTATCCGCTGAATCAAACCGCTGAGGCAGTCAACTACCTGAAACAAGGGCATGCCCAAGGTAAGGTTGTAATCAATATCGATCAAGCAGAAAGTCTACCTAAAGTTTTGTGAATTTAATATAAAGGAACAATTGCACACAATTTTTCAAAAAATATTTACTTATTTTTATTTTCTTTCACACAGAATTCACAATATTTATGTATCATATATCCATACAAGGAAAATAAAGTAATTTTTTCATTTTTCCCCCTCTGATATAAATCCCGTGACCTTGTATTTATTGAAAACCGTGTGGTAAAACTGCACGGTTTTGCATTATTATAGAGAAGAGGTATGCTATGCAAACAATCGTTAAAAGGCTTTTGCCTAGTCAAGACATCAAAAAATCATTATCTACGCTACTGGATGAACATCAGTTAGCTGCGGCCGCAATCATTAGTGCTGTCGGAAGTGTGAGTGAATATGCACTTCGGGTCAGTGATGGATCATCGGTCATTTCGGGATTTGAAAATCGTGAAATCGTATCATTATCCGGAATTCTGACGAAAGACGGGATTCATGCCCATGTTTCTTTAAGCGGATTGAATGGATCTGTTATTGGTGGTCATCTGATGGAAGGATGCCTGGTGCATACCACACTTGAAATCGTATTGCTTTCACTCGATACTGAGCTGACTAGAATTTATGATCCAATCACAGGATATAAAGAATTAGTAGTTAAATAAAAGAGCTCATAGAGCTCTTAACGCTGATTGATTTCATTGATCAGTTCAGGCAGGATTTCAAACATATCTCCTGTAATGGCGATATCTGCCATCTGCATCATCGGTGTATCCGGATTTTTATCAATGGCAATAATCAGATCACAGGACTGCATACCGACCAAATGTTGAATTTGACCGGAAATACCGCAGGCAATATAGATTTTGGTTTGTACGGTCTGACCGGTTTGACCGACCTGGTGCGTATAAGGTATCCAACCGGAGTCCACGGCTGCCCGGCTGGCACCAACCGCTCCGCCTACTTTTTGGGCGAGTTGGTGAAGGAGTTCGAACCCGGCTTTACCATGCGTTCCTCGTCCTCCGGCAATTATAATTTCAGCATCAGCAAGATTTATGGCTGATTGAGAGTCGTGGTAAACATCCACGACTTTTTTATTGTTTATTTCATCTGAGGGCAAAATCTTCTCGAAAATGGTAATACCATCTCTATCATTGTCGGGTTGCGGTATCTTCATGACACGCGGTCGAACAGAGGCGATTTGGGGACGATGATTGGAACTGCGAATGGTTGCCAAGATATTTCCGCCAAAAGCCGGACGGGTTTGAAGAAGATCACCGTTATCCGGATCGATATCCAACTGCGTACAATCAGCAGTCAATCCGCAATAGCAACTGACAGCAACTCGTGGTATCAAAGCGCGTCCGCGGGATGTTGCGCCGCACAAGATGATTTCCGGAAGATACTTCTCTATGAGCCGTGACAATATTTTGGATTCAAGTTCATCGATAAAGTGGTTTATTCGATGATCATCTACGAGAAGACAAACGTCAGCTCCAAAAGAAAACAGCTGAGGATTTTGAATTTCACTTCCCATCAAGACGGCCCATACTTCACAGCCACGTTTATCCGCCAGGTTTCTGGCTGCTCCAAGAAGCTCATGAGTTACAGGCAAAATAGTCCCGTCTTCGACTTCACCGATGACCCAGACATTTCTAAAATTCGCTTTTTCTATTTCAGTTTTTGTAATCATATTGCCTCCTACACGATGCTGCGCAAACGCAACTGACGAACAAGTTCCTTGGCGCATTGCTGAGGGGTGCCCTCAATCTTTATGGTACTCGATGTACGAGGTGCTGGTGGTTCGGTCTTCACGACGCGAGTGGGCGAACCATTTAAACCGAGTTGTTCAATATTGGCATCAATATCCTCAGGTTTCCATAGCGTGATTTCAGCATTAAGTGATGCTAACCGGCCTTTTAACGTCGGTACCCGTGGGGTGTTGATTCCCTTGACCACGGTAACAACCGCGGGTAAAGTAACTTCACAAATATCATAACCATTCTCATGGAGCCGTTTGGTTAATATAATTCTTTCGTCCTTGCGCTTGATTTCCACAAGATAGGTGGCTTGTTGCCAATCAAGATGAGCCGCAATACCCGGCCCTACCTGTGCGGTATCACCATCAATGGCTTGTTTTCCACAAATTACCAAATCAACATTTCCGATTTTCTCGATGGCTTTGGCCAAAGCATAGCTGGTAGCCCAGGTGTCCGAACCGCCAAAAGCTCGATCAGATAATAATATTCCGGAATCAACGCCTAACGCAATGGCTTCGCGCAAGATAGCTTCGGCGGCTGGTGGACCCATGGTCAAAGCAATGACTTCACCACCAAATTGCTCACGCAAACGAACACTTTCTTCAAGTGCATAGTTATCAAATGGGTTCATAATTGATTTTACAGTGTCCCTAATAATGCGTTTGGTTAAAGGATCGATTTTCGCATCATTGCTTGCGGGGACTTGTTTTATGCATACGACTATTTTCATAATACCTCCATCGAGACGATTACTTCTAAATCCATAAACCTTTGATCAGGTCGTATTGGGTTTTAAAACCGACCAACGATAAATATACACCGCACTGAGGGTAGACCTGATGCAACATTTTTAAGGTTGCAATCGGATCAAATTGAGTATCTTCAGATATTTTGTACCCGATGGCATCGGATAATAAACTTAGTTTCTTGCTCATCCATGCCTCGACTGTTACAGGGATATCCGGATACTCAGCTAAAAGCCGGTCGACCTGAGGGTTTTGTTCGATGATCGGCTGAGTGATGATAAAGGAAGCTCCAGCCTCAATCTTGCGACTTAACTTAGCGAATTCATGATTGGGAGGTTCGTAGGGATTAAACGCAACGCCCAATACGAAAGTATCGGGGTACGCCCGATGAATATAACGTAACAATTCAACGGAAGTAACAGATTCTACCTCGCTTTCATCGATATCTTTAGGTTGAAGTTTAGGCAGTCGATCCGAACCATCGCCGGTGATGATTAATAGTGACTCAATTCCTAGATTTTTACACGATAGTAATATGTTATCCAAATCTGCTTTGGTATGAAAGGTGTTGAGATGAATCATTACTTGATCCGAATGTACAGGCAGTTTCATCTCTTCAATGATTTCATGTCCTTGAAAAGCCATAAGACCCATGGCATTATCGGTGATACATGCACAATAACCACTTTCCATGACCCTCATGTATTTCTCTTTGAAAACATCCAAATCAGCCAACAGCTTCGTGCTTTCTTGTTTAGGCGGTAAAATCTCAACATGATATATTTTGTTTATTATGTGATCCAGTGGATTATGCATCAGATACCTCACACTTCGATTTCGCCTTCACGAAACTTCGTCAAAAATTCCATACAATAATCATCTTTTCCAAGCAAAGCCTCACTTGCGTAGACAAAGCTCATCAGTTTTCTATCGAGAGGATCAACGATTGCGCCATCCATGCCCGCAGCCATAGCCGCTACCAAAAAAGACTGATTCAATATTTTGCGCGCCGGCAAACCAAAGGAAATATTGCTTAAGCCGCAGGCTATGTGTACTTCAGGAAACTCACTTTTGATCTGGCGGATAGTTTCAATAGCCACTATCCCATAATGGGAACCGGTTGCGACTGGTCGGACCATAGGGTCGATGAAGATGTCATCCATAGCAACGCCTACTGTTGTCAGATTTTTTATAAGAGTTCTGGCAATATCAACTCGCTTCTCACTCGTTTCAGGCATTCCACTATCATCCATACATAGAGCAATGACCTTTGTGTCGAACTGCTTGATCAAAGGGATAAGGGCATCATATCTGGCTTTTTCGGCTGTGATGGAGTTAATGATCGGTTTACCGTTTTTGTTTGCCTTAAGACCCGTCAAAATCGCCATGGCACTCGGCGAGTCAATGGCAAAAGGTGTATCCGTTACCTCTTGTATCGTTTCAATCAGCCACTGCAATACTTCGGACTCATTCTCATAAAACATACCGGCATTGACATCAATGAAATCAGCTCCGGCTCTGACTTGTCTTCGCGCTAAATCTTGTATGGCTTCTTTATCACGGGACTCCATAGCAGGACGAATTGACTTAAGGGTACTGTTAAGTTTTTCTCCTATGATGATCATTTGATGACCTCCTTTGATGATAGTCAGGTATAATTGTATAAAAAAATTATAAGATACATTCGAATCAAATTCAACATAATACGACAAAATCTGTCAAATGTTTGCACACAATAGCGATATATGTGTTATATTGTTGTTTAGTGACTGATTTGTGATTTCACAAGATTTAAGGACTCGGTAAATAGTCGAGAATTGATTCAATAAAGTTGTAAAAGACTTAATGACAAACAAAAATATAAACTTGTGTAATAAAATACGAAAAGGTTGATTGAAAAAGATACATCCACTTTGAAGAGATAAGTTCCATTGCATGGGCTTACAGTGATCAGACAGAGAAAGACACGGTTGAGAAAGACTGTGA
>PHAF01000022.1 GCA_002841605.1 Firmicutes bacterium HGW-Firmicutes-10
TCAATACTTCAATTTTGATTGGATACAAACTCAAAGGTCTGCGCGGAGCCATGGTGTCTACGTTGGCAACGGTGTTACCGCCATTACTAATCATTTCAGTCATTTCTTTTTTCTACATACAGTTTCAAAGCAATCAAGTGATACAAGCTGCTCTTTTGGGAATGCGGGGATCAATCAGTGCGGTCATGGGATATGCCGTATTTTCCATGGGTAAAAATACATTAAGAAACCACCCATGGTTCTCTGCCCCACTGATGATCATTATTTTCTTGCTCGGATATTTCACACCGATTGCAACCATCCTTTTGATCATCGGTTCCGGATTGACCGGGTTGATATACTTTGGAATATTTAAAGAGAGATTATCATGATATACATTGAACTGTTATGGACATTCATCCAGATAGGCGCATTCAGTTTTGGCGGAGGCTATGCTGTATTACCCATGATTGAAAAATACGTGGTACAACAGCAACAATGGATCACTTTGAGCGAGTTGGCAGATATCACTTCCATCTCCCAAATGACACCTGGCCCGATCGCTATCAATGCCGCAACATTTGTGGGCATCAAAGTTGCCGGGATTTGGGGTGGATTGGTCGCAACGATCGGATGTGTGCTACCTTCATTTATTCTGTTGATTCTATTGGCCTACTACTTCTTTAAGAATAGCAATTTGAGTTTTATCCAAAACATTCTCAAAGGACTGCGACCAGCCATCGTATCATTGATTGCTCTTGCCGCAATATCACTGACGATGATTGCCCTTTGGACAAATCCCCAGGCTGATTTACTGTCCATCGAAAATCTTAATATCAGCAGCATCGTCAGTGCGACAATATCTCTATTTCTACTTATTAGGTTCAAAATGGATACCATCGGTGTCATTGCAATCGGAGCCATCATTGGCATAATCATACACTTCATATAAAAAGGTCCTTTCGGACCTAGTTGACATTGCGTATTTTGGATCGGGCTTCCTCAACCATATAATGATGGAAGATGTACATAAACAGTTTCATATCGATTTGCATGTAGTTCAACATGATGAATATAAGTTCATCCCGACTGAATGTCGCCAAATAACCGGAAACATCAAAGTTTTTAAGTCGTTGAAAATCCGCATGACTCCATCCTTCAGGCACCGGTTGCTCCGGTGTTTTTTCTTCCATGACTTCCGCATTTTCAAGAGTTTCAATATCAAGAGTTCCTTGTTGGTGCATGATATCAATAAAACTTGCTACTTGATGCTTACAAAATCCGGCAGCCGAGTAGGGGCAATCACATGAACTGAAAACGATCATGTTTTCATCCCCTAAATTAACGACGACTTTGTAATTATTTTCTTGACCGGCAACATCATAGTAATACGTCTTGTCGGATTGTTTATCTAACTTTTGACGACCTTGTTGATAATAGTGGATTCCCCTAAACAAAACCAATTTGCGCGTATTCTTGGTAAATTCGTTAAGTTTCAGTTTCATATGTCCACCTCCTATATTCATTATAAACGAAAATTTTCATTGTGTCTTTTGACATACAAAAAGGATGAGTCTTGCTCATCCAGATTTTATTTAATCTCAATTCGATTTACGACTTCATTGACTTCCTTGATCGGTAGTTCGACCTTCAAGACCCCTTCATTAAAACCTGCCTGGATCATCCCGGAATCAATTCCATTGAAACGTATTTGACGCATGAAGGAATTGACCTTACGGCTGCGATAATAGTACTTCTTGTTTTCATTGACTTCTTCTTCCTTATGATCCGCCTTAACCGTCAGTACATCGTTATTAAATTGAATGTCGATTTCCTCGCGCTTGAATCCCGGAAGATCGATTTCAACTACGTATTTATTGTTCTCCTGATAAACATCAATTTGACTGCCATAATTCGTTCTTGGAAAATAGAAATCATCATTAAAGAAGTCATCCAGAAAAGTCGTCGGTGTGCGTTTGGCAATGTTGTATCTCATATCTTTTCCTCCTTTTTAGCACTCGCCAACCTAGAGTGCCAACTTACGATTATATTATAACAAAAAAATTGGCACTGTCAAGTGTTGAGTGCCAATATATCATCAAAAAAAGATAAGCACTTCGGCTTATCTTCGACAATTTTCTTTGCATAACTGCAAATCACTAATAGTAAATGCTATACAACCGGCCTTCGTACCTTCATCAATATCTTCTTTCGACCGCAACAATCCTCCTCCGATCAACGGCATGTTCAACTTCTCTTTAACAAACGGAATAGCTTTGTAAGCAACTGCCGGCATAACTTCAACGGCATCCGGCTGACTTTTGATCAACATTTCAATGCCCCGCTCCACAGATCGTCCATCAATCAAAAACATCCGCTGGATGGCAAGTTTACGGTTTCTTTTAGCAATCTCAATGATTTTCGCCTTTGAGGATATGATACCGTCTACTCTTAGTTTCTGACACAAAAATTCTGTGCCATACTCATCATTTGCGACTCCATTGATCATTTCGATATGTACAAGTGCTTTACGCTCGTTTCGATGAAGCATCGTAAGCATATCACTCAACATCGAAATATGAATATCTTGCAAGACACACCAAGTCAAATCCGAAGCCAAAAACTGCTCCAGTTTCTTCATGGTTGCGACTACCGGAATACACCGTTGATATGCGATTTCTTCAATCATGATTAACACTTCCTTCTTGGATTTCTACAACTACATCATATCAGAAAATTAAATCAAGTTCATGATTTTTCAAAGGTTACTCGTGGATTTGTTCATAAATCTCTGGGAGTTCATGAACAGTGATTATGCCTAATGGCAGATGATCTCTTTTTGCCTGCTTTGTAATCAGAACAACATAAAGCTTACTGCCCTTTCCCATGGCTTGCTCAAACAATTCAACAACATCAATCAAAGAGTGTTCCGGACTTAAAAATGCTACTCGTTGAACATCCTTGCCTACAGGCAGCACGTCCATGACATTGATATCCTCAAGCCCTTTATTCTGTATGATCTGATAGCGCATCATCGCATCCGTTGTCAACATCCCGATAAACCGATGTTGACGGTCGTACACCGGCAACTGCGAAAAGGACTTTGAAATCATGCGCCTTGCAATATCCACGACCTTTTCATCCCCAAAGCACACATCGACTTTACATAAGTATTTCTCTTTGATCAGAGTCGGCTGTGTTAACAGTTGGGCAATATGCTCAAACTGCAATACGACTTTCTCGTGAGGTTCCGCAATGACTTCGCCATCGATCCGTTCATGAATGATCGCATTTCGCAAATCCGCAAATTCCTCAAGAACTCTGCGATATCGCTTAAAAAACGGATCATATCCCGCTAATCTGCGAACACGCTCTGAAAAACCGATATGCCGATCGATTTTCATGCGTTTTTCCATTTCGATTTCGATTTTATTATAAGCTTCGATAAATCTTGTCGAGTTTTTGATCATTACAATACCTCCCAGCGACGTAAAGCGTCTTTATTGGCGATATGTTGAATCATCAGCTTGATCAACCGTTCCAACGGTGAGTTTAATGAATAGTCTGCTGCAGCCATATATTCGACCCTTCCATCCAACACTAATTGCTGGGCAACCATTTTGCTTTTATCATCGAAAGGATTAAACACCGCCACGGCAAAACCACCGGCCTCCGTAATCAGTTTCATGCTTGGAACATCCGTCAATCCATCACCAAAATAGATCATATGGTCAAAAGGCACAGGCCGCATATCATTGGGAAGCAAGCGGTTCAATGATACATCATCCGTAACATCTCTTACACCTTTATTGATCCGAAATAAAAACTGAGTCTTCGTAGTATAATTAATGGCCATAGCCGGCCAGATAGCTTCATCATTTTCATTGTAAACAAAATCGCAAGCATAAATCTGCGAGAAGTTATGTGCAATTGGAGTAGCCTCAATCATCGGCTTTAATCCGGATGAAACAATGATATGCTCTATTTCCAGTCGCTGTGACTTGCCGAAAGCGCTGATACGTTCAAACCAACCCGGCACACCCTCAAAAAGCTTTATATTTTTTCCGTATTCAGCAAAATGCTCCTTCGTGATCGTTACTCCGCGCTTTTTTGACTCATGAATCATCAGATACATATACGTCAAAATCCGATCCATCGCATGTTGCTTGGCTGTATCATCCACCATTTGCCAAAACTCGGCAGGATCAAAAATACCCAACGACTCAATAAAACCATACTCCTGCATATCTTTAGGGGACAAAGTTTTATCAAAATCATAAACAAATACCACTTTCGTCATTGGATATCCTCCTGGTTATTTAACCTTTTTACAAATGTCATCGACCATCGCCAGTGTCACCTGATGTATCATTTGACTATCCACAAGCACATTGATGCCTTCACGGCAATGACCAAAGCACTTTTGTGTCTTTAAAAAGTACTTTCCATCCGGGGAGATCTGGTTGACCCCGATTCCCAATGACTCACTGATTGCACTTAGTATCTTGGGTGACCCTCTGCCCTTGCACCGGTCACCGACACATACCTTAACGATATGCGTAACCGATTCTCCTTGCAGTGACGGAAACCGCATGATCAATGCCTTGATGATTTTCATATCAAAGTCACACATCTCACTGGCATCCACCTGAGCAAATACCGGCACCAACCCAAAAATATCCTGAGTCTGCTTCAAAAAGTAAACCAATGCTTCCTGACTCTGACGATCAACTCGCTCAGAGGTATATTCTCTTAACGCAAGATACCTTGGTTCTTGCGAATTCAAATCAATTCGACTCATAGTTACCTCATTTATCCATGTTCTTCATCGATCCAATGTCTGTTTTCACGTCTTAACATTTCATCGGACACACTTGGACCGCTTTGCCCGGCAGGATAAGGATAAACAACCATCTTCTCCTCCTTGATTCGATCGATCAAATGATCGATGAACCGCCAACTCGCAAGCACTTGCGGCCAACTGGTAAACAATGCTTTATCTTTCTTAAACGCAGCTTCAATCAACCGCTCATAGGCTTCCGGTGTATTGATGCGATTTTCATAAACACAACTTTGACAAAAATCCATAAATACCGGTACGACTTCTGGCGTCGTCCCTGGTTTTTTGGCATTAAACCTCAGATAAATCCCTTCATCCGGGTAAATTTTTATGATCAGAAGATTTGGCAATACTCCCTGTGGCGCTTTAAACTGAATGGCAACTTCAGTTGAACGACGGTCACACCGCTTGCCGGTACGAATATATATCGGAACACCCGAGAGTCGCGGTGTGTCTACAAACAGTTTCATAGCGACATAGGTTTCGGTCGTTGAATCGACACTAATGTTATCCTCTTCCAAATATCCCTTAACGGACATATCTCCGGATGTTCCTTTGTTATACTGACCCAAGATCAAATGCTCATTCAGTTTTCCCTTTTCAATCGGAACCAGCGCATCCAGAACCTTGACCTGCTCACTTTGAATGGCTTGAGCACTGCTATCCAACGGTTTTTCCATCCCTACGATTGACAAGATTTGAAATAAGTGATTTTGAACCATGTCTTTCAGTGCGCCTGTCTGATCATAATAAGCACCCCGGTTTTCAACTCCAACCGTCTCAAGAGCAGAAATCTGAATATTATCAATTTGATGATTATTCCAGATACCTTCAAACAACGTATTGTTGAAACGAACCGACATAATATTCTGAATCATTTCTTTTCCTAAGTAATGATCGATGCGATAAATCGAATCATCATCAAAAGCCTGACACATCTGCTGATGCAAAATCTGTGCCGAGGTTATGTCTACACCAAAAGGCTTTTCGATCATGACTTGATGTGAATGCTTTTCATCGAGGATCCCGGAGTTCTTAAGACTGAAAGCAATCGGAGCAAAAAACTGCGGGGCCACGGCCAAGTAGTATAAACGTTGTTGAACACCGCCCCACTCTTCATAAACATCCTTTATCAGGGAATAATCCCTTTCTTCTGTAAAGTTGACCACCAAATAACGCAGATGTTCTGACATACGCTCAAACACTTCATCACGATAATTTGTTCTGGTGAATTTCTTGAGCCACGGTTTTATGACTTCAATATAGGACTCCGTCGTATAATCTTTTCTGCCCAAAATCAAAATCTCAAAATCTTGGGGCATTTTGAAAAGTGAAAAAAGGTTATAGAATGCCGGCAGCAATTTCCGATACGTCAAATCGCCGGTACCGCCGAAAATCGTAAATACGGTCTTATTCAATTTACCATTGTTCATGGAATACACCTTCTTTATCCACTCTTTCAAATGTATGTGCACCAAAGAAATCTCTTTGTGCCTGTATCAGATTCGCCGGTAACCTCCGAGATGTAAATGCATCAAAATAACTCAGGGCATTCGCAAATGCACTGACAGGCACTCCTTTTTCGATAGCTAATATAACGACTTTACGTAAATCAGCCTGATAATTCTTCAGTATAACTGCAAATTCCGGTGCTAACAACAAATGCTTCAAATCCGGATCATCCTGATAGGCTTTGGCTATTTTATTTAAAAATGCAGCCCGGATGATACAACCGCCACGCCAACCTTTGGCAATCGCCGCAAAGTCCAAATTCCAACTGTTTTCTTTTGCTGCTGCCGCAAGCAAGGCAAATCCCTGAGCATAAGCAATGAGTTTACTCGCATACAAAGCACGCCGGACAGACTCAACAATATCTTCCTCACTGATTGAAGAAACAGGTTTGACATCTTCATACAAAGCAGAAGCTTGAATACGCATATCTTTGATTTCCGAGATAAACCGCGAAAACACCGCAGAAGTTAAAACAGAAGTATCGACATTCAAATCCAAAGATTCTTGGGCGGTCCATTTGCCGGTCCCCTTTTGTCTTGCGACATCCAAAATGACATCGACCAGCGGTAATCCGGTCTCTTCATCGATTTTCTTCAATATTTTTGCAGTGATTTCAATCAGATAACTATCGAGCTCACCCTTGTTATACTCCTCAAATATTTCCTGCAGTTCAACGGAAGTCTTACCTCCGACCTGCTTTAGTAAGTTATATGCTTCCGCAATCAGCTCCATGTCGCCATATTCAATCCCGTTGTGAACCATTTTGACATAATGACCGCTGCCGTCCTGTCCGATATAGAAACAACAAGGTTCTCCATAGGCTTTGGCAGCAATCGAAGTCAACATGCTCTCAACTTCAAGATAGGTTTGCTTATCGCCGGAAGGCATGATTGCCGGACCAAAACGGGCACCTTCTTCACCACCGGAAACCCCTACACCCATGTAATTGATATTCAATGATTTTAAATGATGATACCGTCGGATCGTATCTTTGTAATATGAGTTGCCACCATCCATGAGTATATCACCCACATGTAAATGAGGCACTAGCGATTCAATGACTTTATCGACCGGAGCACCGGCCTGTACCATAATGATGATCTTGCGAGGGATGGACAAAGAATTGACAAACTCTTCAATCGTATTTGCCAATACAAATCCCTTCTGAGGGTTTTCTTCAATCACATCCTGGGATACCGATGTCGTCCGATTATATATAGATACCTTAAAACCATGGTCAGCCAGATTTAATGCTAAATTTTTTCCCATAACGGCCATACCAATGACTCCAATTTGACTCAACATAACTAACACCTCTTTCATTAGATTTATTTTACTTTAAATATCATGTTCATAAAAGATATAAGCAATCACAACCTGCTAACTATATTATAACCGAAAAAAAGAAAATAACCGCATTCACGGTTATTCTATGACTCTCCATTCCAATTCCAAATCGATAACAAAATGATTTTTGACACGATTCTTACATTCTTGTATCAATGCCACACAATCATAACACGTTGCATGATCGACATTAACGATAAATCCGGGATGTTTATCCGATACACGGGCACCACCTACTTGATATCCCCGCAAATCAACTTCATCGAAAAGTTTCCAGACAAAGAAGGTCTCATCCCCTTTGGTCGGTCTTTTAAACACGCTGCCGGCATTGGGATAATTACGTGGCTGCTTGAAATAACGTTCTTTTTTAAATTCCAGCATTCTTTCGAGAATTTCACGATAATCCCCTTTATCCGCTTTCAATCCGGCCCTTGCGATGACGACATTCATCTGGTTGAATTTTGAATTGCGATACTGAAAGAAATCACTATCCGGAACAATTCGGGTAATCACCAAAGAATCCAAGTCCACAACATCGACCCATCGGACATATTGGCTGATCGTCCATTGCCATTGACCGGCATTCATAATCAGTGCACCGCCGGCAGTACCCGGAATATCTTCACAGAACTCATACCCGCCAATTTCATTGTCAATCGCAAACCATGCAAGGTCGTGCAATGTTACACCTGCATCCAAAATGATTTCAGCGCCGTTTCTTTCGATATTGTTCATCATCGTTGTAATGATGAATGCATAAGTTTCATCGTAAAACTCTTTTGTGAGCAATATGTTTGAACCGTTGCCAAGGAAAATACGTTGGCGGTTTTGCGTCTTAACAACGGCCTCCAAAAGACCTTCCATGTTCAACGGAAAATAACAAACCTCCGCAACGCTTTTTAATCGCAACGTATTATATTTGATTAAGGAAAAATTTCTAAATTCAATCAGATTCATATCATCATCTCTTTCATCTAACTTACTATTTATATCATAACACACAACTCTTTTCAAGAACTTAAGAAAATCACAACCGATATTGACAACTTGAATAATCTCTTGAAAATGTCAATATCTTAAAAAAGTGGCTTAAATAGTTGCTTTTATGAGAATTTCGGTCTATCGGTTGACACTCAGGTTTAATCGTTTTAAGATAGAGATAGACATAAACTGATACCGCTTACAGGTATCAACTTGTGAAAGGAGAGCATAATGCCCGTTTGGATTATGCAAGGTGATTATGAGTAGTCATACGATTGTTTTAGGAGTTATCGGTGCTGACGTTCATGCGGTGGGAAATAAAATTTTGCACTACGCGTATAGTCAGGCCGGTTTTAATGTTGTCAACTTAGGTGTCATGGTATCACAGGAAGAGTTCATTCAGGCTGCAATCGAAGCCGATGCAAAAGCAATGATCGTTTCTTCCCTCTATGGTCACGGTGAGTTGGATTGCCGCGGTCTAAGAGATAAGTGCATCGAAGCCGGACTTGAGAAAATCAAACTGTATGTCGGCGGTAATCTGGTCGTCGGAAAAACACCGTATGAAGAAGTTCAAAAGAAATTTTTAGAAATGGGTTTTGACCGTGTATATCCCCCGGGCTCTGATCCTGCTTTGAGCATTTTGGATCTTGAAAAGGATTTAGGAAACTGAGATGCAACCAATCTTATGTATTGACTTTGGTTCAACCTTTACCAAAGTGACTGCCGTAGATATCGATATCCCCCGGATTATTGGTCGAACTCAATCATTTACAACCATTCACGATGATATCAACATCGGATTACAAAAAGCTTTGGATCAACTTGAAGAAATGACTGGCATAACTGATTGGCCGGTCCGTTTAGCGTGTTCAAGTGCCGCTGGCGGACTGAAAATGATCGCCATCGGCCTTGTTCCTCAATTGACAATGGAAGCTGCAAAACGTGCTGCTTTAAGCGCAGGAGCAAAATTGCTTAAAACATACTCCTTTGAACTCAATGACCGGGAAATCCGGGAAATCGAAGCTTTAAAGCCGGATATTCTGCTTTTGACTGGGGGAATCGATGGCGGAAATCAAAAAGTGATTTTTCACAATGCCCATAAGCTTTGTGAACTGAATATGCGTTGCCCAATCATTTATGCTGGCAATAAGACGATTGCCAATGATGTTGAGAAAATCCTGAAAGAAAACAACTGGGATGCGACGATCGCAGATAATGTGATGCCGACATTGAATCAGTTAAATATTGATTCTGCCCGTTCATGTATCCGAAAAGTCTTCCTCGATCATATCGTTGTTGCCAAAGGATTGACCCAGGTTCAACGTTGCATCGACAATATCCTGATGCCCACCCCTTCAGCCGTATTGCTCGCTGCCGAACTGTTGTCCAAAGGATATCTCAGTGAACCGGGTGTCGGTGAGTTAATCATCATCGATGTCGGGGGA
Source organism: Firmicutes bacterium HGW-Firmicutes-10 (assembly GCA_002841605.1). Taxonomy (GTDB): domain Bacteria; phylum Bacillota_I; class Bacilli_A; order Erysipelotrichales; family Erysipelotrichaceae; genus UBA2227. Next base: position 10,105 of record PHAF01000022.1, read on the forward strand.
GCCACTACAGATGTACACAGTGTTGCCGATGGTGCGCCACGTCAATCCAATGTCGTTATGCGCGGACTACAAGAGCCATTTGTCAAACGTACCGTAGAGGGCGATCTTGGTGCCCGCTACAGTTTACAGTCGTTAGTCGATGGTGTCGGCATTGATGTCGTTGCATCCGTCATCAACACTTCACAAGAAGTGGTCATGCAAATGTTGAAAGACTTGGCCGCCCATCCTGAAAGTTTTATGGAAGAACCGGGATTACTGAAAACACTGGATGACGTCGCCGCAGAAATCGCAGTCCGTGAAAGTGTAACCCGTCATGCCGGATATCTTGAAGTCCACTACACCCCCTTTGGTACAATTTACCAGCAGACCGGCAAGGATTTGAGTTATGTCAGTCATGTCATCGGAACCGGTGGCCCGCTGATCCATCATTCCAATATCCGATCGGCATTGAAAGCTTCTCAAGCTGATCCGAAGAACCCGTTAAGTCTTAAACCAAATCATGCACGATTCTATTTGGATCATCAGTATATACTCGCTGCGATGGGATTGTTGTCTTTGAAATACCCTTCAGCAGCACTTAAATTAATGAAAGAAACGATTATTGAGGTGTAACTATGGATGTACAGAATAAACGACTGACGGATGAGGAGTTTCACCGTATCCGCAGTGAAGTATTGATGCAATGGCATACCGGCAAAGAAGTCGATCTGGATGAATCCTTTGAGTATCATCATCGGATGGATAAATCAAAGAGTTTTTCTGCATTGCTTAAAGATGCGAAAGAGAAAAAATACATTTTGATTCAACCGCGTGCCGGAGTTGCTTTGGTTGATAAACACATTGAACTATTGCAGTATCTTCAAGACAAAGGGACTGCGGACTGTCTTCCATCAACCATTGACAGTTACACACGTCATAACCGCTATCAGGAAGTACAACATGGTATTGAGGAAAGCATCCGTGAAGGACGCTCATTGCTTAATGGTTTTCCTGCCGTCAATCATGGCGTACATCAATGCCGAAAGGTCATTGAATCCGTACGAATTCCCGTACAGGTTCGCCACGGGACCCCGGATGCACGGCTTCTTGCTGAAATTACGTTAGCCGGAGGATTTACATCCTATGAAGGCGGGGGTATTTCATATAATATTCCCTACTCAAAAAACATCTCTCTAGAGAAAACCATAACAGATTGGCAGTATGTCGATCGTTTGATTGGCATATATGAAGAACATGGTATCTCGATTAATCGCGAACCATACGGACCTTTGACTGGAACATTGGTACCGCCAAGCATATCTCATGCCGTGGCGATCGCTGAAAGCTTGCTTGCAGCCGAGCAAGGTGTCAAAAATATAACCGTCGGTTACGGACAATGCGGTAACTTAATTCAAGATGTTGCGGCCATTCGCACCCTAGAACTTCTGACCGAAGAATATTTGCATAAATTCGGATTTCATGATGTGTATGTAACAACCGTATTTCATCAATGGATGGGCGGATTTCCGCAAGATGAAGCGAAAGCTTATGGAGTCATCTCTTGGGGTGCTGCTACGGCAGCATTTGCCGGTGCAACCAAAGTTATCGTAAAGTCCCCTCATGAAGCTCTGGGTATCCCGACCCCGCAAGCCAATGCGCAAGGATTACGTACGACCAAACAGGTCGTGACAATGCTTAAAGATCAACGTATGCATATGAATGATGAATTGAAAGCAGAAATGGACATCATAACTGCCGAGACAAGAGCGATCGTCGATAAAATGCTGGAATTAGGAAACGGCGATATCGCCAAAGGTGCCATTGCCGGATTCGCAGCCGGAGTCATTGATGTACCTTTTGCCCCAAGCAAATTCAATAAAGGATTAGTCCTTCCGGCAAGAGATAATCAAGGAGCCATCCGCTTTCTTGAATGTGGTTTTTTACCTTTCAATGATGAACTGAAGGCATTTCACAAGAAAAAGTTGGAAGAACGCGGTCGTTTCGAAAAACGCCCGGTCAGTTTCCAAATGGTCATTGATGATGTATATGCCATAGGCAAAGGTCGGATGGTCGGACGTCCGCATGGAGATCAAGAACAATGAAAATCGTAGATATCACCTGTTCACCAGGTAAAACCGGATTCTTCTTTGATGATCAAAGGGCAATCAAAAAACATGCCGTCTCTGATGGTTCGACGTATATCGGAGAGCCGTTGACCGAAGGATTTACAGCCATCCGTCAAGCAGGAGAATCCATTTCAGTACTGATATTGCTTGAAGATGGTCAAATCGCTTATGGCGATTGTGCTGCCGTTCAATACTCCGGTGCCGGCGGACGCGATCCGCTATTTCTGGCATCTGATTATATACCGATCATCGAACAATATATCAAACCCCAACTTATCGGCCAAGAGATATTAACTTTTCGACCGCTAGCCGAGCAAATCGATCGATACATTCGCCCCGATACAAACAAACCGCTTCACACGGCGATCCGTTACGGTGTCACTCAAGCGCTGCTGGATGCCACAGCCAAAGCCAATCACACATTGATGGCGGATATCGTGGCTAAGGAGTATGGCACGCAAGTCAGTGACGAGGCAATTCCGATATTTATGCAATCGGGGGATGACCGTTATAACAATGTGGACAAAATGATTCTGAAGGGAGCCGACGTGCTTCCCCACGGATTAATAAACCATGTACCAACGAAACTGGGGTATGAAGGTGAAAAACTGCTTGAGTATATTCGTTGGTTAAAACAACGAATTGAATCAAAACGCTTCGATGGCAACTATGCACCGGCGATACATCTGGATGTTTATGGGACTATCGGGATCATTTTCAACCAAGACACGGATAAAATGGTCGAATACTTGAGAAAATGTGCTGAAGCTGCCTCTCCTTTTGAATTACGGATCGAAGGTCCAATGGATGTTGAGGAGCGCCAAGCACAAATGCTTGCACTAAAAGAAATCACCCAACGTCTTGACGAAGCAAATATTCCGGTCATCATCGTAGCGGATGAATGGTGTAACACATTGGACGACATCAAGTATTTTGCGGATAATAAAGCCGGACATATGATTCAAATAAAAACGCCGGATTTAGGCGGCATCAATAATACGATCGAAGCTGTACTGTACTGTCGTGATAAAGGCGTGATGGCCTATCAAGGCGGCACATGCAATGAGACGGACAGAAGCTCGCAGGTTTGCGTTCATTGTGCGATGGCAACTCATCCTTGTCAGATACTGGCAAAGCCGGGTATGGGCGTTGATGAAGGCTATATGATTGTATATAACGAAATGCAACGGATAAAAGCTATCCATCAAATGAGAAGAAGGACATACTAGTCCTTCTTTTTGTAACTGTATCCTTCGGGTTCAACATGAACGATGACCCCCAAATCATCTCCGAAATTTGATCGTAATTCATCTTCTAGATCATGAGACAGATTATGGGCATCAACCAAGGGCATATTCGGATCGCTTTTAACATGAAAGTCGATATAAACATGATTCCCGGATTTACGAGAACGAATCTTGTGTATAGAGTATACATTCGGATTTTTCATCACAATTTCTTCAATTAACTCCGGTTCGATGGCAATGGCATCCGTCAGTTCATGCGAACTTTCTTTAAAGATGCCGTAAGCCGTCTTGAATATGATGAGAGCTACCAACATAGAAGTAAGAGCATCCAACCACAAAGGAGCATCAAAGAATGTGATGAGCACTAAATTGATCAGCACTCCCGCAGTTATATAAATATCGGATAATGTATGTTTTGCGTCAGCAACCAACAAGGTTGACTTAAATTTTTTACCCGCAAGGTTCTCATAAGTTGCCACAAATATATTCACACCAAAGGTGAACAATATCAACAGAAGTGTTAAAAGTTCTGGTTTATTAAACGTGGGATTTCGAAACGAACTGATACTCTTAACCACAACTTCAATTCCCAAATAAGTCAGTAAAGCAACGATAAACAATGTTGCTAAGGTTTCATAGCGCTGATGTCCGTAAGCATGATCTTCATCGACCGGCTTTTGTGCGATCTTCATCGTAACCAAACCAATGACATTGGAAGACGCATCTGCTAAAGAGTGATATCCATCCGCCAAAATACTACCTATGCCCGTAAAAAAACCAACCATGATTTTGATTGTACTTACCAGAATATTCAAGAATAATGTCAGCCAGAGTACGAAAAGTACTTTTTTATTATTGCTCATGGATTACCTCCACCTTATTTTATCACTATCTTGAATATAATGAAACCTTGGTCAATTCAGTTGATACCATGTTGGATATATAGCATAATATACTTACAAAAAGTAAGTAACTTTAGGAGGCATTATGTCCATCTATCACCAATCGCCCATCGGCTATGTATCGAAAGTTTCACTTAAGGTGCTTGATTTGAACAAATCGATCACCTTCTATAAAAATATTCTGAAAATGACCGTTGTGAATCAAAATGAGACTGAGGCAGACTTATCTGCTAATGGTAAAGACGTATTGCTTACACTTTCTCAATTAAGTAACGGAGTTAAAAAGCAACTCCGCACGACCGGTCTGTACCATTTTGCTCTGCTGTTACCCAATCGTAAGGAACTGGGTAAAATATTGAATCACTTTATCCAAAATCAAGTACCTTTGCAAGGCGCATCCGATCATGGTATTTCAGAGGCGATCTACCTGTCAGATCCTGAGGGAAACGGCATTGAAATCGCCGCAGACACAAAACCGGAATCATGGAAGTGGATCAAAGGACAACTGGATGTATTCTCTGACAACGGCCCAATGAATGTAAAAGCTGTACTCCTTAAAGCTTCTGATGAAGTCTTCAATCAACTCCCTAAAGAGACGGTAATGGGTCATATTCATTTGCATGGCAGCGAGTTAAGAAACACACGCAAATTCTACACGGATGCCTTAAAAATGGATGTTGTGATCGATTTGCCTGGACAAGCCCTGTTTTTCTCATATGGTAAATATCACCATCACATCGCGGTGAATGTGTGGAATGGTGTCGGTGCTCCTTTACCACCTACAAACAGTGTCGGACTTAAGCACTTTGAACTCCGCTTGCCCAGTCATTTGTCCATCGAAGATATCGAATACAATCTTAAACATCTTGGGTTTACATACTCCGTTAAAAACAAAGAGATCACTGTAAGCGATCCCTCCGGCAATACGATCATTATAAAAAAATAGAGGCCAATACAGGCCTCTATTACTTATTCTCTTGCGCCAAGTTTATCGTCGGTCATCATGATAGAAATCGGACTTCCGCCGAATTTTTCAAGACGAGCGATGATGTTTGTGAAGTTTTCTTCTTCTTCTGTTTGCTCATCAATAAACCAAGTCAATGTACTCAAAGCCGCATGATCTTTTTCTTCTTTAGCTATTTCGTACAAGTCACGGATACGACTGGTCACGATTTTTTCGTGTGCCAACGACATCTTAAATACATCAAGGTATCCCGGAAATTCAACTTCCGGACCCGGAATGGTTTTCAGTTCAACACGCGCACCAACTTCAACCAAGAACTTAAAGAACTTCATGGCATGTTCTACTTCTTCTTCGGCTTGCTTACGCATAAAGTGAGCGGCACCGGGATAATCATTGGCCTCCATAAATGCGGACATAGACAAATACAAATACGAGGACAACAATTCAAAATTGATTTGATCATTAATAGCATCTACTAATCGCTTGCTTATCATATAATTCCTCCTTTAATATTTATATTATACCTCCAAATCGAAATAATTGCATGTGGTTGTCTTCTGATTAAGAATTAAAAGTTTTGAAAAGGGAGTCCCGATAAGGGGCTCCCTTAAAAGCAAATCTATTCAGGAAATTCGTGAATGCCGTTATTCCAGTAGTCAAACTGACCTGCCAGCGTATTGATCATTCCTTTATTTCCGGAGTTGATTGCATCCCTGACAGCTTCAATCAATTCCTCTGTATCATCGTATGGCGGGTAGTAATCACCTAAAGCACTTTCATTCAATAATCCGGCAACTGCAGCTCTCAACAAGATTTGTACCTTGCCTCTCAAGTCTGCTCCACCTTTGTAACTTAGTGCATCCATCAATGTATCTTCTCTTCCATCCTTATTCAAATCCAATATTCCCGATGTCAGAACGTTTGGATTAGTAATACCAAAGATAGTCCGAACATAATCCATCGGGGCATACTCTGTTTTCACCCAAGATTCTGCATGATTCTTCCAATAACCTGGCGTGAATCCATACCAGTAAAGTCTGATCAATTCATCATCGTCATCACAATCCTCATTTCCTTCATTATCCATTCCACAAGCTGTGACAACATTATAATGTTCAGTGCCTGCTAGACCAGAAACGAAGCGAGTAATCGTGAATGTGAATTGTTGACCGGCACCAATAGTGATTGGGTCATCCCCAAAAGCAACCAAAGCTTCCGGTAACAAATCACCAAATACCGTATCCATAATTGAATAAATAACCACATCTTCAACACTGTTATTCGTAATCACAAAAGTAAACACGACATCTTCACCAGAATACGGAATAACTGACTTGTTGGCTGTCTTGACGATGGAAATATCAGGCAATACATCATTAATTGTGACACTTCTGCTGTCATCATCAGATGCCGTATTTCCTTCATTGTCCTCCGCATATGCCATAACTATATTCGGATATACGCCAGCTTCCGTATAGGTCTTGGTCCAAGTACCAGGCAACAGATAACTGCCACCGACCGGAATCCAAATCTTCGTAGTTTCAGGAATCCATTCATAAATGGTTCCAAGTTTATCATCATATACTTCTGTTAACCATACCGGTTCAACCGACAGATTGTATACCGTGAAGGTGTACGTGAATACGCCACCCGGTTCATCCCGCATCAGCGGATCAGCCGTCTTCACGACTTGAATGATCGGCAATACATCATTGACCGTCACCGTCTTGGTGTCCGAATCGTTGACTTCATTGCCTTCATTATCCTCGGCATACGCCGTAGCGATGTTGGTGTAACTGCCGGCA
>PHAF01000023.1 GCA_002841605.1 Firmicutes bacterium HGW-Firmicutes-10
TATATTGATAGTCCCATTGATCGACACCGTCGTGGATTAGAATTGTCAGACTTTTCAGAAGATTGATGCAGACATTGGGGGTGCCGACGCCTTTGTTAGCCAATACGAATTCCCCGCATCCAAAGGGTACATAGTTGCATGCAGTGGTTTCATCGACGTTCATCGTTTTCATTACTGCCTCAATATTGACATCATCGTTGTATAAGATTGGATAGGTAATTCCGGTAGAGATACTTTCCATGGCCTTTTCTATGATTTCCGGATCCATGCCATCATAAAAGCGCAAGGTAAACTGAGGTTCGACCATTTGTGCTCGTTTAGTCACATCGATGGCAAGCTTACAGAAGACATCGGCATTTTTCTCGTTTCGCCGGCCTTTACCACCGACAATGACACGTCCGTTGACATTGGTTCTCTTGACTTCAATCAGACGCCACTGTGATTCGATCAAATCCATTGCTTCTGCCTCATTTAATCGTCCGCTCTTCAAATCATTGACCAGATAGTCTCCAAGATAGTCATCCATGCGCCCATAATTGACCACACCGGCCATGGATGAATAGAGCCATGCCAATTGCATCGCTGCAATCAGTGTCGTTGGTTTGTCGTTACGTATTTCTTTTAGGGCTTCAAGCAAGCGATTCAATTGCTTTTTCCTTAAATCACTTAGTGGTTCATTCAGTTTATTGACTACTTCATCAATATGGACGTCGATGACTTTTTTAAGCAAGTGCAATGCGTCAAGCATGCTTTGATATTCAGATAAAGATTTGGGATTTTCGGTTTTCTTTGACTCTATCAATTGCATCAAACCATTGATCCCGTGATCCAACAGTTTATTGTAATCCAGATACATCCCGCTGAAACGCGCGGTCACAATGATCGGATAACGAACATCCACGAAAGGGCCCATGATGTTTTCCATCAGGTTGTCCTTATAGAAAATCTCTCTTGTGTCATGGATTTTCCAATATTCTATAAGCTGGTCGATCGTAGCGTGAGCAGACTTATCCATCCGATTTCGAATTTTGATCATTTGATCGAAGCGACAATAATGCCCCGGTGCTCCAACAGAGGTTACCGAACCAAATCCGATCGGTAAGGCATCGTATCGTCCAAGGATCAAATCATCCTCGTACATCGGACGGAAAACATCGGGAAACAACACATTCAAACAAGCGATTTCCCGCTCAAGCTTTTGATCATCAGAGAATCGTTTATGAGTTTGTGTATATCTGACCATGATGTCCAGCTGTTCGGCATCGTTTTTATAGAGTGGCTCTTTGGGTGCCACAGCAACATTTTGTTCATTTTTCTTCAATATTCGCTCAATCATTTTATTACCTCAATCATTCTACTCTGAAATTATAGAGTGGTTATATACAGGAGTCAACCAATTATTGCAAATTTGTTAATACAAATATTTTAATTGAAAAAAAGTACTGACAATTAAGGTGTTTTTATGATAAATTTTGTTAAAAAAACTATTTCATGAGAGAAAATGTCATAATCATGCGATTTTACGGTGTCGAATCCAGATTTAAGCGATATAAAATGACATATTATGATAATTTATGAAAGTATTTGCAACTATAAACGAATATGCTATAATGACTTTAGACAACAAACGGAGGGGCAACATGAGCGATAATAAGTACAGACCCAACCCGCTAATCGATATTCAATCCGTCACTTCCGGCATCGCCGAAGGTTTTGATGAGATTGAAAAAGTAATAAAAAATGAGTTAAGAAACCATCGTTTCATTGCTATTGAAACTTATCCCGGAACCGATAAAAAATCATTGGTCCAGGGATTAGGGCATTTATTTGAGGCTGTTTATGATACCGATGAAGTGATGTTTGCCAATGAGAAGCTGAATGACATATTGTTTGATGACTTGACGGAAGATCGAGTCTTTGGTCGTTTGACGCATAAGAAAATAGAACATATTACCGATTCCTTGAAGTTTTCTCAGTTGGTTGAAAAACTGAGTACATTGACCGGGAAAATCCTTCTAATAGGATTTGGTTCAAGCCGACTGGTCGATAAATCCTGTGTCATCTTTACCAGTGTCACCCGTTGGGAAATTCAGATGCGGTTTAGAAATAAGACGATGGATAACTACAATGCCGGCAATTTCGGGGAAGATCCGTTGCGGATGTTTAAGCGCGGTTACTTCGTAGATTGGCGGATCGCGGATAATTATAAAGATTCCATTTGGAATCAAGTGAATTATGTCATGGATACCGATGTTGCTGATCAGCCGAAGATGCTGTCAAAAGACAGTTTTATGAAAGCATTAAAGGAAGTTGTCAGCAAACCTTTCTGTATGGTCCCATATTTTGACCCGGGTGTTTGGGGCGGGCAATGGATGAAAGAAAAGTGTAATCTGGATCCCGATAAAGCAAACTATGCATGGTCGTTTAATGGGGTTCCCGAAGAAAATGCTTTGACGATTCGTATCGGTGACCGCTACATGACTTTTCAGGCGATGGATGCGGTCATGCGTTTTCCGAAAGAACTGATGGGCGAACTCAATGTTGCGCGTTTTGGTAGAGAATTTCCGATCCGCTTTGACTTTCTGGACACGATGGAAGGTGGTCATTTATCGCTGCAGGTACATCCGCTGACCGATTATATTCAACGTCAGTTCGGAATGCACTATACTCAGGATGAATCCTATTATATCCTTGATGCTAAAGAGGATGCGCATGTTTATCTCGGAGTAAAAAACGGAGTTAAGCTCGATGATTTGATGAATGATCTTCATCTGGCGAATGCCGGGGAGAAGTTCTTCGATGATGAGTTATATATCAATAAGATTCCGGCAAAGAAGCACGACCATTTCCTGATTCCGGCGGGTACGATCCACTGTTCCGGCCGTAACTCAATGGTTTTGGAAATAAGTGCGACGCCTTATATATTTACCTTTAAGATGTGGGACTGGGGACGTTTGGGTATGGATGGCATGCCTCGTCCGGTTCATTTGGCTCATGCCGGCAAGGTAGTGAATATTCAGCGCGATACAGACTGGGTTTATGAAAATCTTGTCAATGATGTGACGCTTCTCAACGAAGAAGAAGGTTTGAAACAAGAACGCACCGGATTGCATGAGCTTGAGTTTGTCGATACGGTAAGGACCTGGTTCAGTAAGCCGTTTGATTTAGCGACGGGTCATACCGTACATTCACTGATGTTGGTGGAAGGCGATATGGCGACCATCAAGAGCAAGCGAAATGCATTCGCTCCATTCAATATATATTATGCAGAATGCGTTATCATACCGGCATCTATTGACGAAATCACGATCATCCCTCAAAATGGTAATAAGCACGCTTTGATTCACGCCTTTGTACGAGGTACGAAAAAAAACAAAAAGAAATAATACTGAGGAATTTTATGAACGTTGATGCTCTTAAACAACAACTCAAAGGAAAACTGATTGTCTCATGTCAGACTTTTGAAGGAGAACCGATTCACGGTGAGGGTATCGTCGTTAAAATGGCACAATGCGCCAAGTGGGCAGATGCTGTTGGAATAAGAGCGAATGAGCCTCAAAATGTTTCGGATATCAAGGCAGCTGTCGATTTGCCGGTGATCGGCATCTGGAAAGTTGTCAAGCCGGGTTGTGATGTCTATATAACACCGACCATGGAAGCCGTCGATGCATTGGTAAAGGCCGGAAGTGACATCGTTGCCTTGGATGCAACGGATCGAATTTCGCATGACGGACGAAAAGCATTTGAACTGATTAGAGACATTAAGAATAAATATCCGGATTTGCCGGTGATGGCGGATATATCAACGTTTGAGGAAGGAACCAATGCCATCGAGTGGGGTGCAGATTTTGTGGGCACGACATTGAGTGGTTATACGGCGCATTCCAAGAAGACCGATGGTCCAAACTTCGAATTGATTGAGCAATTATGCGAGCGCTTTAAAGACAAAGTCATTGCCGAAGGCAAGGTCAATTGTCCTGAAGAAGCGGTGCGCTGTATAAAACTGGGTGCATTGTGTGTTGTGGTTGGCGGTGCCATCACTCGACCGCATTTGACTGCCCAGCGATTTGTTTCTTTTTTGAAAGAGGTGGACAACGATGCTTGATGTAATTGCTTATTATCAATCGACGATTGATCGAATCAATGAAACCCAAGTCGAAAATATCGCCTTAGCCGCCAAGCTGACGGCAGATGCGTTTGAAAAAGGTCAGAAAATCTTTGTGACCGGAAGCGGACATTCCCATACATTCAGTGAAGAGTTGTATGGCCGTGCCGGTGGTTTGGCTTTCTTTGTTCCGATGCTGACAAGTGAACTGACGCTGGTCGAACATCCGACCAAAAGTACCTTTGTGGAAAGATTGCCGGGTTATGCGGCCATCTTGTTTGAATTGTATGGTTGTAAAAAAGATGATGTGATTTTGATTGCTTCAAATTCAGGCAGGAATGCCTATCCGGTAGAAATGGCTTTGTTGGCGAAAGAAGCCGGGTTAAAGGTGGTCGCTGTAACCAATGTCAAACATTCGTTGGCAACGGCCTCGCGTCACCCCAGCGGAAAACGACTACTGGAATTGGCGGATGTGGTCATCGATAATTGTGGCGATTTGGGAGATGCTGCCTATCATTTGGAAGGTATTGAGGCGCCGGTCGGACCGACTTCATCCATTTCGAATTCAGTCATAGCTTTGCTTTATACGGTAGAAATCGCAAGATTATTACAATCCCGTGGTGTGGAAGCACCGGTATTTGTCAGTGCTAATGTCGATGGTGGTTTTGAGAAAAATGAGAAATACATGCGGCAGTATGCCCGTCTGTATTAAACAGGAGGATTGTTGTGGCTACAAGAAAACGGGTAAATCCGCGAAAAACAGCGGGAAGGCTTGTCATCGATACGTTTAAGAATGCGAAGGCATTCAGTGAGAAGACAGCTCAGCCGGTCGAGATTTGCAAAGATTTGCCGTTATCTAGCACAGTAATCGCCTATACGATTACTAATATGATGGAAGATGACATATTTATTAAAACAGAAGATAACCGCTTTTATTTCAGTCAGGAAAACTGGGAGAGATTTGAAAAGCGCTTCAACCGTATCTATTGGATTCTGTTAGGGATACCGATTGGGTTGACGATTCTATTCTTGATCATAAACGCATTATTATAAATAAACAGACGTGAAAAGGTTGAGTTATATAGGTGTTGAGGTTATTATTTGTATATAGATGTAAGCGATTACAGGGAGGATAAACATTATGAAATATGTGGTTATGGTCAGTCATGGTGAATTCGCTCAAGGACTGCGTTCCGCCGTTCGTATGATGACCGGTGAGCGTGATGACATGTTCAGTGTTTCTCTAAAAGAGGACATGGGCACCAATCAGTTTGCTGAGGAATTTGAAAAACTCGTGCAAACATTTAGCACGGATGATGAGGTATTGCTCTTCAGCGATATTCTCAGTGGTTCCCCGTTTACGACGTCGTTGGATGTTCTTAACCAGAAAGGCTTATTGGCAAAAGCCATGGTCTTTACCGGGATGAATATGCCGATGGTACTGACAGCTGTTTTGATGAAAGACAACATCGAAGGGGAAGATTTGAAAGAAGCGATTTTAAGTGAAGGCAGAATGGCTGTTACCTTCTTTGACATGAATGCCGTCAAAGAAGAAGAAGAAATCATCTAGGAGGAAGAAATATGGCAATTACATTTATCAGAGTCGATGATCGTATCATTCACGGGCAAATCACAACGCGCTGGTCACAGGAATATCCGTGCGATGCAATCGTGGCAGTCAATGATTTGGCAGCGACCAATCCGGTCATTAAGGCGGCATTCTTGTCGTCTATCAACAAACCTTTGTACATTTGGACCTACGCCGAATGGAAAGAAAAATGTGACAAAGTGTTACAAAGTCAAAAAAACTATTTCTTGATTACCAAGGATCCGAAGCTGATGGCTAAAATTTTAGTCGATGACAAGTTTGATCCAGGTTTGCGGGAAGTGTGTGTCGGACCGGCGAATGATCGTCCGGGTGCTGTTAAGTTGGGCAATAATCAGTCGTTGATGCAAGATGAAGCCGATGCTTTTGAAAAGATTCATCAAGCCGGGTATAAGATTTTGTTTGCTTTGGTCAGGGAAGATGCCATTGGCTACTGGCCGAAATTCCGTGGATTGTTCGGGTACAAATAGGAGTAATTTGTAACCGTTCATCATAAAAAAACCTAAGGAAAGGGAGGATTTTATGACTATTAATATTTTTCAGGCCGTTCTTCTAGCATTTATGGCCTCAATGACGTCAGTCATCGGTGCTCTGGGTACTACTTATTCTTGGTATACCTTAAGCCGTCCGTTAGTTGCGTCATTGTTCGTCGGTATCATTCTTGGTGATATTTCAACATCAATTATGGTCGGTGCAGCTATTCAGATCGTTTACATTGCTTTAGTTACTCCGGGCGGAACCGTTTCTGCTGACTTACGTGCTGTCAGTTACATCGGTATTCCTTTGGCAGTTATCGCTGTTAAAGGCGCTGGACTTGATCCTGCTTCGGTACAAGGTGCAGGGCTTGCAGTTTCTATCGGTGCTTTGGTTGGTACAGTCGGAACCGTTATGTTCTACTCTACCGCTACGATGAACCTTATTTGGCAACAATGGGGTTGGTTATCGATCGACAAACTTGCGTACAAGAATATTTACTTAACGAACTTCGTACTCCCGTTAATTTCTCACTTCTTGATCGCATTTGTTCCAACATTATTGATTACGATCAACGGTGCTCCGTTTGTCGCCAACTTGAAAGACTGGTTGCCGCTGGATGGTATCGCTATGAAGACTTTGTTCACCGTTGGTACATTATTACCGGCAGTTGGTATCGCTATCCTGTTGAAACAAGTAGTTTCCAAACCGACAGATTTGATCGTCTTCTTCTTCGGTTTCACATTGGCCGCAGCATTGAAGATCAACTTGATCGGTGCCGCTTTCTTCGGTGCTATGATCGCTTACTTGAATTACAAGATTGTCATGTCTGGATCTAGCAAAAAGGCAGTAGCAGAAGAGGAGGATCTCTAAGATGAGCGTAAAATTAAGTAAACAAACAAAAAACTCCGCATTCTGGTGGTGGTATCATGGTAACTTAACAGGATTTACGCATCAACACATGCAAACCTTTGGTTTTATGTGCGCAATGATCCCTGTTATCAAAGAATTGTATCAAGATGATGCATCTAGACTTCGTTCGTTGAAGACATACAGTCCGTTCTTCAACACTGAACCTCAAATCGGTTCAATGGTTGTCGGTATTGCTGTAGGTTTGGAAGAAGCTCGCGCCAATGGTGCTGATGCTATCGATGACGCTATGATCAATGGTATCCGTGCTGGTTTGATGGGTCCGTTGGCTGGTATCGGTGACTCCTTAATTCCAGGTACCTATATTCCTATCTTATTATCAATCGCATTGGGCTTCTCGGCCGGCGGTTCTGTAGTTGGTCCGTTGTTCTATGCAGCTGTTTATATTTCGACCATGACCTTCTTTATGAAGTATATCTTCGATAAAGGTTATGAATTGGGTGGTCGCGCCGTTGACGTCGTTATTGGCGAACGTGCTACTGCTTTCCGTGAATCCATGGTTATGCTTGGTGCAATCGTTATCGGTTCATTGGCAGCATCCTGGATCGGTGTTACAACCGCATTGCAGTTCTCTTTAGGAGAAGGCAACCCGCCGTTGATTTTACAAGACACATTAAATAGTATTTTCCCGAATGTTTTGTCCTTATTGACCGTGTTGTTTGCATGGTGGTTAATGACAAAGAGAAAAATGTCCCCGATTACAGTTATGTTGATTTTGGTCGGCATCGCTTTCGTCGGTGTATTACTTGGCGTCTTCGATCCGGGTCTATCGTACTAAGTTTCGAGTTGTACAAAGCCCTGCTGATTAGCAGGGCTTTTCTTTCAAAAGGGTGAAAAAGATGAATCATAAAGAACGAGAATTGCTGAAAACAGAAATTACCGTAAAAACGGCTCATATCAAAAATCTTGGCAACTGGTTGCGTAACAGCGTACTGGTGCTCCTAATTTCAGGCACTTTAGGTTACTGGGGATTATCGGGAATACAGGATCGCTTTCTGCCTGATGTCACGGGACCTGGAAGGATTGCTGTGGGTTGGATCGGTTCAATTATCGGTGTTTTAGCATTGCTTTTTGCGGTTTTGGTATATGTTGCTATCCATAATGGACGAAAGCACGTGTTAGAGTTGATCAACACGTTGAAAGGAGTCAAAAAATGAATCATGAAATTGAAAAAATGGCTGGTTTTCTTGAGATCACGCCTAGAAAAATAGACGAACTATTGGGTCGTTACGATCAAATCCTTAGTTTATTTAAGAATGTCGAGTTTAAAAAGAAGTCAAATTTATACTTGATTGGAAATGGTTCTTCCGGAGAAGGAGCTCGGATTGCCTCATTTCTCGCATTGGATCTTTTTGGTAAAGTTCCTTATTGCATTACCCCATATCAGTTCACCCACTATTCTTACGTTGCTTTAACTGAAAAAGATATCGTTATTGCCATATCCCAAACGGGGACTAGCCACCAGGTCGTAGAGAGCCTTCGTTTGGCGAAGAAAGCGGGAGCATTAACGATTGCTATAACAACTATTGCGAATGCACCAGTTGCAGAGGTTGCAGATATTCCGGTCATTCTTCCGGAATGCAAGGAAAATGTTGATTATAAAGTTGTCGGAGTTTTAGGACAATTGTACGGGCTTTGGATGGTGATTTTAGGGATTGCTTTGGCCAATGATTATATCAACGATAAACAAGCCGAAAGCTATTTATTGGAGTTCAGGGATCTGAATCAACATTACAAAGCGATTGCAGATGCTGCGCAGCAGTGGACATATGATCATATCGACTTTCTTGAGCAATTCACTAAATTGACAGTTTTGGGAAGTGGTACACTGGTTGAAACAGCGATGGAATTGGCCATCAAGTCGATTGAAGTTCAAAACCGTTTCTCAATGGCTGTAGATACCGAGGAGTATTTGCACGGTATTTGTGCTGCCGATCCTGCCGGCAATCTGGTGATTATGTTGGCTGATATGGAAACTGCGGATTACAGTAAGAAAGTTTATGAATCAATTAAAGCTTTTGGTCAGCCGGTCATATATTTTGGCCACAATGCACCTGAAGGTAACTTGTCAGTGAAATTGCTAGATTCCAAATATTTCTCGACCGCTCTTTTCTTTCCATTGGTTCACGGTTTTATTGTCGCATGGGCAAAAGCTAAGGACTATGGTGCAGATGGTGCAAAAGTATTTGCTTTCTACCAAGATAGACTCAAAGTACGTGAAGAAGTTAAGAAGTAGCCGATCGGCTACTTCTTTTTCATTCGTTCAATTAATTGGTCGAGTAATGTTTTTCTTTCCTCGATGATTTCCTCGGCAATAAATTCATAAGGGGGTTTGTATAACGGTTGATATGCGCTTAACAGTTGAGCATAATCAACTCGCTCGATGGCTGGATCAATCGTTTTAAACATGATCTGATCGACGACGCATACGTCTTCGCGAAGTTGCTCCGGTGCATATTGTTTCCACATCGTTTGAATGACATAGGTTTCCGGAAACCATGATAACAAGAAGTTTTGTGATGCGAAGGCGAATTTCTCGCCAAATATTTTTGTGGTGGAATAATTCAGACAGAACCAAGGATCACCGACATAGACGGTAAAGTCAAGTTTCCGTTTTAAACCAAAGAACCGCCATATTTTTGAAAGGAAGAAATGTCGCTTGCGATAATCTTCTCTTGCCGCAAATTGCATGGCATTGGTACCGGTATAGTAGCGCTCTATCGTTGCTTTTATCTTAGGGTCTGTGCTGTCCCCGGTAATCGTGAACAAATTATTGGGGAAATGTGGAGTTAACCTATCCAAAATTTCTTGTCTATTCAGTATTGGCAAGGTAAACTCGGTCAGATTGATACAGTAATCAAATTCGAAGTTATCTACGGCTTCTTTCATTTGATACAACCAGCTTCGAATGGATGAAAGATCACCCAGGCTGGCAAAATTTGTTGTTGTGCTGACCCTTACATTAGGGTTCTTCGCAAAGGCAAAGGTCGCTTCATCCCGCCAGCTGTTGTCATTGATTTGCAAGACGACATAGTCCTCTTTGCTTAATGCATCGGTCAGTTGAAGAGTTTTTTCGAAGTCATCACGACCTTGTAATAAGTAACATATTTTCATTATTTCACCCTCGATATGGAACATATTATACCATATTCAAGGGTTGTTTTAATGGGTTTGTCGCAATGTTGTTATATTTTGTTAAGTTTTGATAGTAGTTGCACATTATAAAAGAAATGCTTACTTGAATATGTCATCCGCATCTATCCGATAGCTTTTCCCATTTCAAGTCGAACTTCCTTATTTTCGATGTCTTGATTCGAATAACACATTACATCACATCCGACAAATTGAAATCCACAGCGAAAGTAAAAGTTGATTGCTGAAATATTACAACTCTGGGTCTCCAAAATCATTGCTCTGGCATTGACACTTCTGGCATAATCTTCCGCATGTTTCATGAGCAATTTACCGATCCCCATATTTCTATAACCGTTAAGCACTAAAAACTGAGTAACTCTAATACGATTGTTATATTTTTCATGATTGATCACGATGTATCCAACGATCTGATCATTAAGTTTTGCGGCATAGCTTTTGGGATGTTCTAAATAATCTGAAACAAGAATGTCATCAAACGTCTTTTCGATTTCACTTTCAAAATCTTCATAGACAAACATTACACCAAATGAATCTTGCTCTTGAGAGAGATGAGCGTGGTAATGACCTTTGGTCAAATAGTCATAAACTATTTTTGTGGTATTATATTCTGCTGTTAATTCAATAACGGATATCATAATTTACTCCTTTTCTGCCTTTATAATTGAATTATATCAATAAAAGTAGTATCAGAGTCAAGTCTGTTTCAACCGATGGTAACTTTGTTTTTGCCACTCCTTTTACTTAAATACATAAGCTGATCTGCCCGGGTAACTATGCTATCGCAATCATCATTCTCTATGAATAATGTTGCCCCAATGGAAATCGTGATATTTAAATACTGGTCGGATAGCTTAAGACTGGAAGCAGCGACTAGTTTTCTCGCTTTTTCGGAGGCTATCATCAGCCCATCTGAATCTACATCTGAGAAAAGGATGACAAATTCTTCTCCGCCCCAGCGACCCAATAAATCATTTTTTCTCAGATTACTTTGAATGGTTTCAGTTAAAATTTTCAACACTTTATCACCAACCTCATGACCAAACGAATCATTAACATGCTTAAAATTGTCAATATCTAAAAAGGCAATGCCAAAGGGTGTTCCCATGATTTTGAACTCTCTGATCTTTGACTCGATCATTGCTAAGAAATATCTTCTGTTGGATGCTTTCGTTAAAAAATCTTCATTTGACTGCCTTTTGTAATTTTCCAGACTGTTTCGTATGCTAACTTCATCTTTGTTTTCTGTAAACAATTCAAGCGCTCCAATAATCGTTTGTTCTCTGTCACGAAGGGGAATGGTTCGGACCTTAACGGGAACTCTGTGACCGGATTTATGTCGTAAATAAACCGCGGCTTCACGCTCTACCCCGTCCTCAATGGTTGCTTTTAAAGGGCATCCATCAAAGCAAAGTCCGACACCATCTTCGTTGACATGATTAAGAATATTATCAAAACAGGATCTTCTGATAATCTCATCGGAATTGTATCCGGTAATTGTCATAGCCCCTTGATTCCAATAAAGTATCTTTCGATCAACATCGACGGTGTACACACCTTCAAACAGATTCTCAATCCATGGATTATTCTTTAGGATGTTTGACTCTTGATCTATTTTAACTTTCTGATCGGAAGGATTATCATTCATTTCCGCAACCTCCATTTTTCAAGTTTTACAGCGAATAGTCGTGTAGTTAATAGGGTAATCTTAACACTATTAGTGTTGTTTCACTACTAAAAATTTATTTATATGGATACAAACATTCAAGACATATGTTAAGCTTGTTGGGATTCTGTTACTTTTTGACAACTTTTGTTATATAATAATCGCAAGGAGATTGATCACATGTTAGCTAGCGAAAGGTTGATTTACATAATAAATCGGTTGGATGAACATCCGGCCGTGTCGATTCGGCAGTTATCGAAGGAGTTGGGGGTTTCGGAAGCTACGGTTCGCCGGGACTTGGATGAATTGGAGCGTCAAGGACGTCTGAAACGTCAACATGGCGGTGCGGTATTGAACAGTGTCGCACACACGTTGACGCAGATTTCGGATTATCCGATGAATCTTCGCAGCACGATTAATTGCGACAAGAAAAAACTGGTTTGTGATATGGCATCGGTTTTAGTTGAAGATGATATGTGTATTTATGTTGACGGGGGTTCGACGACCGCTTTTATCATCCCTCATTTGATGAAAAAGCGCGTTCACATCGTTACTCCTAATATGATGGCTATCAAGAAGATGAAGCCTTTTTCCGGAACGGTCCATATGATCGGCGGAACGTATGATATATATCATGAAACCGTGGTAGGCAGTCTGGCGACTTCGGAGGCCGGAAATTTTCGTTATGATTTATCATTTATCGGTGCTTCGGGATTAGACCCGATCACCAAGGAATGCTATTCTGCATCATTGGAAGTAGCAGCTCAAAAGCAAGCGGTAATGAAACACTCCATTACCAATGTTTTACTGGTCGATTCCGGAAAATTTGAAAAACGCGGCTTCTGTTTATTTGCGACGACGGATGATTTTGATATCGTCTATACAGATGAAATCCCTGAGGAATGCAATATTGAAAATCTGGCAGGAGTAGAAAAGAATCATGAGAAAGCATAATGAAATGATTGAGAAGATGAAGGGTGGTCTGATCGTATCTTGTCAGGTACAAAAAGACGATCCGATCTATACCGATAATATCGTCGTCGTTATGGCTAAAGCAGCGAAATGGGCGGGTGCCGTAGGTATCCGTGCAAACTCGCCTGAGCAAATCAAAGCGATCAAAGCTGAAGTCGATCTTCCATTGATCGGTCTCTACAAAATCTGGCATGAGCATACCGATGTCTTTATTACACCGACCCTGGAAGCCTGTGCTCAAGTCATCGAGGCTGGAGCGGATATTTTAGCTTTGGATTGTACTTTTCAAAACAATCATGAAGGACGCAGAGCAATCGAATTGTTACCTGAGGTCAAAAAAGCATTTCCTGACATCCCGATTTTTGCGGATGTTTCCAATATCGAAGAGGCCAAGGAAGCTGTACGTTTAGGCGCGGATATCGTCGCACCGACATTGTATGGCTATACCAAAGAAACAGCTCATATCGAAGGTGCGGATTATCGCATGTTCGCAGAGTTCTGCCGTCAACTCAGTGACGATTCTTACGTATTTATGGAAGGGCATATTTATTCGCCGGAAGATGCGATGAAGTGTGTATTTCTTGGAGCACATGCCGTTGTTGTGGGTAGTGCCATCACCCGACCGCACTTGACCGCTAAACGGTTTGTGGATTTGTTGAGCGGGTATCAGAATAACTGGCGGGAAGCTGAGAAAAGTAAACACTAAGAAAAATGCCAAGCGATTAAACTATACCCCATAGAGTAGACACGAAATAAAAAACGTGACTCCGGTATGGGGTTTTATTATACTGAAAAGAGAGGAAGAAAAATGTCAAAAGTAACATTTACAAATGAAGAAATTGAAATACTGAAAAGCAATCGTTATGTAAAGAAGGTAGGCGAGAAATCGATTAGCTTTACGCAAGAGTTTAAGGAAATCATTGTGCGGGAAGGACGAAGCGGTAAGTCGCACATGAGAATCTTGCGAGATCTGGGAATCGACGGGAACATGCTTGGCGAAAATCGAATCAATTCGATGTTCATACGCTGTCGCGATCAGTTGGCACGGAGTGAAACATGGGTACGATCAAAGCCGCTGGGTCGTCCGAAGAAAATAAAGTTTTCCAACATCGAAGAAGAGAATCGTTACCTTAAAGATCGAATGGAATATCTTGAGCAGGAAAATGAATTTCTAAAAAAACTGAAGGCGCTACAAAGGGGGGACAAAGACATGTCCGCGCCGAAGAAAAATACGAAATAATTCATTCGATGGAGAAGAAGCGACGTAGCCGCCTGGACATCCGATTCATGTGTAATGTCGCAAAAGTATCCCGGTCCGGTTACTACGCCTACAAGAAGCACTTTGCGAACCGCCAAGCCAAAGATATCGATGATGCGACGGAATTCATGTACATTAAGGCCGCATATGAGTATAAAGGCTATAAAAAAGGCGCAAAACAAATCAAAATGCGTCTGGACCGAGATTTTGGTATTAATATGAACCTAAAGAAAATTCGAAGGTTGATGCGGAAGTTCAACTTAATCTGTCCCCTACGTAAAGCGAATCCGATTAAAGCGATGATTCATGCTTCAAAAAGCGATAAGACGTACGGGAATGTAATTGACCGAAATTTCCGACAAGGAGCAGCGAAGAAAACGCTGCTGACCGACATTACCTACATCCAATATGGCAAAGGGAAAAGAGCTTACCTTTCAACTGTCAAGGACTCATCCACTCAGATGATACTGGCTTGGCAGCTCTCAACGTCTCTTGAACTGAAATTTGTTATTGATACGGTGAAACTGCTTCTTGCCATGTATTCCGGGGAACTGGATATGAATGTAGTTTTACACTCCGATCAAGGATGTCATTACACAAGCATCAACTACCAAACTCTCTTACGGGAAAACGGAATCATCCAATCGATGTCGAGAAAGGGCAACTGTTGGGATAATGCGCCACAGGAATCTTTCTACGCAGTCCTCAAAACGGAGGTCGAACTCTTTCGGATAAATACATATGACGGTCTCGCAGAAGACATCATCCGATTTATTAACTATTATAATTATGATCGTCCTCAATGGGAACTTCATCGCAAAACACCGAGTGAATATGACCAGTATTTATCGGAAAGGTCCAGTTCAAAACTGTTATTACCTATGAAATTGCCAGAATTGGTCCTTCGAATTTAAAAAGATCGCCATTATAGACGATCTTTCTGGGTTTTTTATTCGGTGTCCTTTACAAAGGGTACAGTTTAGATTGGCATTTTATTTTCCTGCTAGTTTAAATAGTTTTAAGTTCTTATAAATAACTTCTTTACCAATCTTCTCAGACTTTAGAATGCCAACTTCCTCTAGTGATTTAAGGTATTTTGTTGCTGTATTTCTAGAGATATTCAACTCATTAGCGAAATATTCATTTTTTGTATAAAACTCATAATAAATTGCTTCGACAAGTTCCTTAGAATATATTTTGGGAAGATGTTGCTTGATCAAATCAGAGGTTTCTTCGAAAGATACAAGAATTTCTTCAACAAAATTCATTGTTTCGGTAGATGTAGTTGTTACTGCATCGAGTATAAACAAAATAAACTTCGTCACAGTGTCTGGAAATTCTCCGGCTTCTTTCAGTAGCTCATAATATTGATCTTTGTTATTAATGATGTATCTGCTTAAATACAAGACAGGCACTTCAAGTTTCTTTGTGAGAAATAAGTACATCAAATTTAGTACACGACCTACTCGCCCATTCCCGTCATAGAAAGGATGTATCATCTCGAATTGGAGGTGTATCACTGCCATTTTAATAAGTGGGTCAATGTCATCTGTGTGATCGTTTATATATTCTTCAAGATTTGCCAGATAATCCCTTATTTCCATTTCAGTTTGTGGGGGGGTATGTATAACTTCCTTTGTTCTACTGTTCATGATTACTGTGCCAGTAGTCTTGCGAACACTTCCACGTTCAGGTTCGATTATGTGATGAATCTGAGTGATTATATTTGTAGAAATGAAACCACTAGAGTAAACTAGTCGACAACCTTCAATGATTGACCTTCGATAATTAAGAACTTCTTTAGCGTTCGGATACATTGTGTCTTTTAAAGTAAGTTCTTTGTATAAGTCATCGTATGTTGTAATAATATTCTCAATTTCAGACGATTCTTTCGCTTCGATAAGAGTTATCGCATTCAAAATGATCCGAGGATTCGGCAATCGGTTTAATGTTGCCCTAAGTTCGGCTAAGCAAGAATTTGCACGTATTGCAGATTTAAGAATTTCTTTTGATTCAATGTCAATCTTAAGGGGTAACATATACATTTCTAAAACCTCCCTCTCATACACAAACTAACATATAATCTGAGCACGACAATATAACGTGCACAGATTATAACATTTTTTGCGCACGTTATGCAATACATGCCCAAATTTTCAATTAATTTGGGCATGTATTGTTGATTATAGATTAAAGTAGTCTGAATTCTTCCGTCATTTTCTTTAAATCTTCTCTGATCGGAATGCTTTG
>PHAF01000024.1 GCA_002841605.1 Firmicutes bacterium HGW-Firmicutes-10
CGATCGGCCAGCTCATAGTTGTCCAACTTGTTTGCGGCAATGGCAACGATGGATACTTTACCATTCATTCGCAACTTATCTGGTGTATATATCAGCTTACCTTTGATCGTCTTTGCGATGTATTCAATGGGGGTATTCTTGAGCAAGTCGATGCTCTTCGCTGTATCGCCCATCGATACCCGCGAAATATTGGAATTGGTGACCATACCCAGCAATTGACCCTTATCATTTACTACCGTCAACGCTTGCTTATTCTGTTGTTCCAACAGGTTATACGCTTCTAGAATCGTTGTTTCCGGTGATATCGATACGGCTTCATCCATCTCGATTTCATGAAGCTGACTGCGCGCATCATCCAAATACATCGGCTTGCTGAATCCAAACTTCTTTAATAAATATTCTGTTTCCAGATTAATATCACCCAAACGGCAGGCAATCGCATTGACACCCAACTTCTGCTTCAACGTTGCATAACCGATGACCGAACAAATGGAGTCCGAATCCGGGTGTTTATGACCCGTTACATAAACGACATCATTGCTTTCCATCATTCTTGACATAACATCACTCCTCACTTATGACTCTATTGTAAGCGATTGAGCGGTTTTTTTCATCAACAAAAACATGAATGTCGCCATTCATGTTTCACTAACCACTGGTTCTATAAACAAATCCTTCGTTCGACGATCCAAAGTCAGCCAAAGCATGGGGATCATCGCTAGCGACAACCCGATAATTGCTAAAACGGTCATCGGTATATACTCAGCGAAGAATCCGTAAGCCAGCGAAGACATAGCGACGCCGCCGGTGGATGCCGTCATGACAAATCCAATGATCATCCCACGTTTATCTGCTGGAATGGCCAAAATAAGTACGGAATTCAACACAGCATTAGCCATTGTGTTTAGAAAGTTGGCAAAGAAGAACATCATGGCCAACCAATAGAAATTACTCATCAGATATCCAAGAATGAATATAAAGTTACTGACAATAAATCCAATGGCCATGACCCAATATCTTTGCTTGTATGAAAACTGTACGATTCCGGTGATCGACATACTAACAACACCCGACAAAGAAAATACGGACATCAATAAACCATACTGAACGATATCAAATCCCTTTGAATACACAAAGGGTAACATGATTGAAAACATTCCAGAAACCAGAAAATTCAGAAGAAGCGCTCCAGACATCAGAAAACGCAGGGATTTATCATTATAAGTGGCCACTGCTCCTTCTTTGATATCCGCAACAATTTGAGCAACATGTATTTTCGTGCCCGCCTTTTTTGTCGGCGGAATATCAATAAATAACTCCGAGAATGCAGATATGATAAATGATATTCCATTCAGCAATATCATCAGCGGGACTCCAAATACGGTCAGCAACAAACCGCTTAACGCACGACCCGTCAAACCCAATAAACTCATCAGTCCACCGTTAAGTGACTGACCTCGCATCAAATCCTTATTTGGTATGATATCAACCAACACCGTTTGAATAGCCGGAGAAAAGAACAAGTGACAAAATGCTGCCACAAAAGCCGTAAACATGACCATGATCACACTTAAATTTTCCTGAAAAGCAAAATAAGCAACCACAAACATGACCAAGCCTCGAATCAAATCCATCATTACAATGATTGATTTGCGATGCGAGCGATCAACGATCGCTCCGGCAATCGGAGAACCAAACATCGTCACAAACATGCTGATTGAAGCCATGATCCCCATGATCGCTGTCGACCCGGTACGATCGTACACCCAAAAAGAAATCGCTATGCTATATAAAATATCACCGAAAACCGAAAAACCATTCCCCTGTAACAGTAATATAAAATTCTTATTCCACAGTTTTTTCGCCATATTGTTCATAATGCCACCTTCTTACAGAAACATTTAATCACAATAAAACGAATAAATCAATATAATTTATTGCTAATTTAATATATTTTACTATTTTATTAATATATATTATATATTTATTAAATATATCAATTACTATTTCCGCCCGCCAGATCTCTTAATGTATTCACTTGAGTATCCTGACCTAAAACGATCATCGTGTCCCCCTCATTAAAAATCACATCCGAAGAAGGATTAAAAATCAACTTGTTTGTGCTGGCTTTGCGAATTGCCAAAACGATTAATCCTGTTTTCTCCGGAATCCGCGCTTCCCTTAACAAGACTCCATTAAGAACTGAGTTCATATGAATAACCACTTCTTCTAGATCCAGTTCAACTTCCCCTGCCATCGTGATAGCATCCAAAAACGAAATGATTGAAGGACGAACCAAAGATGCAGCTAAACGACGACCGCCAATTTCATTAGGCGATATCGTATTATTTGCTCCTGCTTTTTTCAGTTTTTCATCCGAACCCTTCTCAATGGCCTTTGCCACGATATATAAATCGGGATTCATGCCCCGAGCCGTCAATACGGTATAAACATTGAAACTGTCTCTTGACAGAGAAGCAATCAACCCTTTTGCACGAGCGATCTGTGCTTTCGCTAATATTTCTTCTTGTGTAGCATTGCCTACAAATGCCAGAATTCCATGTGCATTTAAACTAGCAATGATTTCTTCATTGTTATCGATCACAACAAAAGGTACCTTCTTTGAAGTCAGATAATCAATGACCGAGCTACCCGTTTCTCCACAACCACAGACAATATAGTGATCATATAACTTTTCTATTGCATTTTCCAT
The DNA here is from genome assembly GCA_002841605.1 of Firmicutes bacterium HGW-Firmicutes-10. Lineage (GTDB taxonomy): Bacteria > Bacillota_I > Bacilli_A > Erysipelotrichales > Erysipelotrichaceae > UBA2227. Next base: position 2,714 of record PHAF01000024.1, read on the forward strand.
TTTCCTTCTCCTTATTGCGGCCATCACATTGCTTTCAAACAATAAACTTGCGACATTGGTCAACAAATATCCGACAGTGCCTAAACTTACCAAAATCAGTGCGACTGAAAATAATTTTGCACTCGAAGTCATCGGTGCAACCTCTTGATATCCAACGGTTGAAATCGTAATGATCGTCATATACAGAGCATCTGTCCAAGAAACAGACAAAAATTTCCGGTATCCTAACGTGCCTGTCAATACCAGCAATAACAAAATAAATAGCGATATGGCGATTCGTTTACCAAAAACCATACTTATCGCCCCCTTGCAATCATTATAACAAAAAAAGCACCGTCTATACGACGATGCTTATAAACTATTCTTTAACTGCGTTGGCCGCAATATGCATGACATCCCAGGTAGAAGCAAATGGCGGTGCATAACCAAAGTCCAACCCGCCAAATTCACTGGCTGTCATTTTCGTTGCTATGGCAACTACAAACGGATTGACCCGAAGTGCAGTTCCAACAGCACCGATCAGTTGTGCTCCAAGAATTACCTTAGAATGCTTGTCTACGACCAGCTTAATCGTTACTTTTCCATGACCGGGATAATAATGGGCGTGATTACCTGCCGTAATCGTAACCGATTCGATTTCCCCGTCATAATCCACCGCTTCACTTTCACCGATGCCGGTTTTAGCCAGTTCCAAGTCCATGATTTTGATCATGGCACTACCCAACGCCTGCGTATAGGACTTATCCTTACCCGCCAAAATCTCCGCAATGAGTTTTCCCTGCTTATTGGCATTGGTTGCCAAAGGAATGTATTTGACTTTGCCTGTCACCCGATGGTTGACGGTCGCACAATCTCCCGCCGCGTATACATCCGGCAGATTGGTGCGCATTTGATCATCAATCACGATTGCTCCATTACCCACCATCTTGATACCTGTATCTTTTAGAAATGCGGTGCTCGGACGTACTCCGACCGCAAATACGACCAGTTGAGCTTCTTTGCTTCCCTTATCGGTAATGATCAATAGTCCATCTTTATCTTCCCTGATTTCAGTGACCGTTTCTTCCAAACGAAGATCAACACCGCTTTTTCTTAAGTACTCACCCACCTGCTCACTGAACTCCCGGTCAAATACGGTCAATACCCGATCCAAACGCTCGATCACAGTGACTTTTTTGTTTTGATGAACAAATGCTTCAACCAGTTCCAATCCAATATATCCGCCACCGACAATGACGACGGAGTTTACCTTTTCAAGCGCACTGCGCATCTGAAGCGCATCATCCAATGATTTCAGTACGAACACACCCGGCAAGTCCTTCCCTGCGATTGGTGGTACGATGGGAGATGCTCCGGTCGTTATGATCAGGCGATCATAGCTTTCCTGAAACACTCCGGCTTCATTTTCTACATCAATGGTTTTATTCACTGCATCCAATCCGATGACGGTATGTCCCAAACGGACATCGATTCCTGATTTTTTAAACTGATCCACGGTACGGATCCTTAGTTTATTAATATCATCGTTTTCCCCGGAAACATAATACGGCAAGCCACATCCTGCATACGACACTTCCTGTGTCTTCTCAAAAACGATGACCTGCGCTTCCGGCATTTCCCTGCTCAACTTTGCAGCCGCACTCATTCCTGCCGCTACTCCTCCAATAATAATGATTTTCATACGTGTTCACCTCATTTTCATTTTATCAAATATAAAAAGCATTTGCGCTGTTATTGACTAAATGTTCGTTCAATGTGACAATGTTAAAAACGGAGCACACTTATGGAACTAAATGAACTGATTGAATATATCAAAGTATTTTGCGAAGATCGGGATTGGGATCAGTATCATAATCCCAAAGATCTTGCGATCGGCATCTCGACCGAAGCTGCCGAATTATTGGATTTGTTTCGATTTAAAAACGGTGAGGAAATTCAAGAAACCATGATTACTAAAAAAGAGCACATCGAAGACGAGCTGGCGGATGTTCTGTTTTTTGTTTTGCGATTTGCCCAAACCAACAACATTGATTTAAGATCAGCATTAACCCATAAAATGGAAAAAAATGCTTTAAAGTATCCCATCGAAAAAGTAAAAGGAAACAATAAAAAATATAACGAGTATTAAAAAAGAAGGCGCAAGCCTTCTTATTCGTTGATTAGTCGAGCATGGATAATGATGCGACCATTTTCTATGCTGTAATCGCAGGATACCAATGTCAATATCTGAGTGACATCAGTCATATCCACATCGATTTTATACCTCGAGCGGCCTTTGTATAGTCGGATCATTTGTGTCAAACTTTCATTGTTTGCCGGAACCTTCATCCCGGAAACCGTAGCTTCGGCAACATAAACCGAGAAAATCTCGTAGCGGCGAATTCCTTGAAGCGTTCGTATCTCAATGATTTCCTTGCCCGGTAAATAACTGGCCTTTTTATATCTATCCAAAAATCCAAACATGGCATCATTCTTCATCGCATGACCATAAATCATGATGTGTTTATCTGAGAAATCCTTGGCATTGCGATAGTCCATAAAAATCGCACCATATTTACTTCGCTCTTTATAAAAGTTGTGAGTAAGATAATAGGCATTGTTGGTCCCTCTTACCGTCGGATAATCTATTTCCGTTCCGGCAATTGAAATCCACCCCGCATAGTCTTTGTTTATATCCAGAAATTGTTGATTGAATTCCGCATAATAATCCCGAGTCGTATCCGTATTGGTGACAGGGGGCACAAATGTATTGTTAATTTCAATAAGTACTTCTTTTTGTTCTTTAAATTGAGTAAACTCCCAATATTCAAAGCCTAAAATACCGACTGACGTCAGTATGAGTAAAATAGCGACAACTCGAACCAATTTTCGAATATTCACAAAATCACCTTCATTCTAGGGCAAATAAAGCCATCCGCCCATCGCGGCATCCATCCACTCACTGCTAGGAACGATCACCCATTGGATTCCCACCAGATTTACCCTGACAGAAACCGCCCTGGTTATTAATGGAATGTCCGGGTTATACATCGCCGATGCAAACGCTTGAGCAAGCAAAGGATCCTTCAATATATCTTCTACGGTATCTGTAGATAATTCATGTTGTTGTTTAACTCTATCGAAAACTTCAGATACATCCCGATTGGTAATCCAACAGTTAACAATATAATATCCATTTTGCCTTTTATAATCAATAATTTCGACTGAGAGATTGCGGGCAAATGCTTCCTCAATACCCCGATCGCCCACCGTGAATATAGCCATTACCTGTAAATAATCAGCCTCTGTAAAATAGTTAACGGCAACCGCATAGTCTTTTTTAACGATTGACTCAATACCGCGCTTTGCGGCTTGATCTGCTCTCTCCCAATTTGACCACGCATAAAAACCCAACCCCGCAAGGACAACAACAACGATTAAAATCAGCAAAGTCAGTTTCTTCATGTATGAACCATCCATTCTATTCATATGCAATATACGTTGACATTTTGAAAAATGCAAGCAAAATCTTATAAAACCTCAGCCAAAGAAACTGAACATTGCGTCAATCGCTCAATCACATTGTCACACCAAGTATCGAAATCTGGTTCTTCCACTTGAAGTTCCGGATTGCTTTCGACATTATCCAAATATAACTCAATTCCTTTTTTCAGTGGAACGGTCAAAGGGATTTCTTTGATTACGGATTTGATCTTGGAATTATCAAAAATCACCGAATACTGCTTGTCCCCAACGATCGTAGACAAAAAGTCATATTTTTGACTTAAGGCCAATACTGAAGAAGGTATATACACCGGTCGCAGTTCGACACGATAGTAATTTGCAATGATCTGGTAAATATGGTTCCAGCTTAATGATTCTTCACTTGTCAGCTGATATACTTCACCCAATGTTTCCTTTTTAAGGAAAATCTGAATAAGACCCAAAGCAAAATCAATGCTGTGCATGCTTGCCCAAACAGAAGTACCATCACCATGGATCAATACTTTCTTACCACGTCTGATTCGTTGAATGATCGGATAAATCTCATTCCCCTTAACACTAACCGGAATACGATTTTCATCGTACGTTTGCGAAGGACGGATGATCGTTACCGGAAAGTTTTCTTGATGGAATGCTTCCATAAATCTTTCCTCCGAAGCCTGCTTGTTGCGACCGTACGAACTGAAGGGATTGTTTTTCTCTGTATTTTCATCAAAGACAACTCGGCCTTCACGATTGTATGTGGCTACCGTGCTGATAAAGATGAATTGACTCATCTTGTTTTCAAATATCCGGATAGTCTTCTCCACTTGATGCGGATTAAATATCACAAAGTGAATAACGACATCAAAAAAGCGCTCTTCTAGAAGCTCAGTCATTTTTTCGGTATCAAAAGCATTCGCAATCAAAACTTCCGCTCTTGCGGGTACTTTATCTGCATGATTGCCCCGATTGATGATGGTTAGTTCAACATCTTCCCTTGATGCCAAAAGCTTACAAAGATTGGTACTTATGGTTCCTGTACCACCGACAATACATATTTTCATATCAAACACCTCGCAATCATTATACGACAATACCAATGATTACGCACATTGTCTGAATAAAAAAAGCCAGATAATCTGGCTAATGACTAATTACTGATCCTATTTTCACCTTCGCTGCGCGATTTCTGCATCAGACCATTTAAACGGCTGATCAGTAAATCAAAATTTTCTCCCGGTAATCGCTGAACAACCGCGAAATTTGAGGGTAATTTTATTTTTGGTAAGAAATCCGTAACTGCTATAATGCTCACCAGTCGTTGTGCGACATATACTGCCTGGTGAAGTTTGATTTCTGGCATGAAAATCACAAAATCTCCGTCGGTCCAGCGACCCAACACATCAACGAGTCTTAAGTCAGATCGGACGATTTGAACAAGCTGTTCCATGATTTTTTCGCCTTTCTCCTGACCATATACCGCGAATATCTCTTTGATGTCTGAAAATGAGAACATAATTAATGAGAAAGGTGTCTCATATCGATCACTGCGCGCAATCTCTGCATATATCAGTTCTTCAACTTTGCGGTGAGTTACCGCTCCAGTCGTCAAATCCTCGATAGCTCTGCGTTGAACTTCTTCAAACAGATTTGCTATTTCCGATTCTTTAAGTTTGAGCTGGTCTTCATAATTTTCGATTTGCTGAATGTATGTTGCAAACATCAGACTTACAAACAGCAAGTTGATGCCGACAACGGAATAGTTGCTTACGGTTAGTACAATTAATGGCACTAAACCGCTGATTGTTCCTGTAAACTCAAAGTTCAACAGTAAGGTGAGCATCGCAACACTTGCCAACGCAAACAACCACTGGAAAATCTTAAGTTTTCGACTAATGGTGATAAAAGGCAATATGGTCAGTGTAATGAAAAAATATTGAATGGAGAATTCATTACCCACATATAACCATATGTTGGCAAACAAAGCGGGACCGATCAATAGATTCAATAGAATAGCTGGAATGTATTGCTTTTTCAATTTAATCAAGAAACCTACGAAGCATACAAGCAAGACGACGACGCCATTGGCGATGATCGCATATAGATAAGTCGGTAAATCAACGTACGCATATAAAGCAGCAAACCCTGAAAACAGAAAAAAGGACAACACGGCAACAGTGATTGTTATCCCATTTTTTTGCTTTTCAAAACGAGTAAGGACATCCACATTCTCAACTGAAACTTTTTTAGCTTTTTTACCCATAATGATCCCCGCTTACTATTATTAATATCTCACAAAAACAAACCATGTCAATAGAACATATTTACAATTTGGTAAAATTTCTCACAACTGAAACCTTAAGATAACTTTGTTACAGTTTATCCGTTGTTATTTAATTTTTTTGCCCGAAAATGATACGTTACAAACGGCATGATGCAAAATATCAGTGACATGGTCGATAACCCCGTCAACATAAACAAAGGCAATGTAACCATCTCGCCGGATGTCTGAAAAGTCGATAATAAGAAGCCAAACAATACTACCGGAATCAGACTGATCAGTGTATATATCCCGAAACGTTTAGATTCCCTTTTATATCGCTGAGATTTCCCTTCGGTATCCGAGTAAAAAGGTGTTGTGCCTTTCGATGCCCTAAAAAAATGTAGCTCTTCATGAGTAAAAACATGTTCCCAGCCATTTTGAACATATGATTGAAAGTATTCTTCTGTGGCACTTTGTTGATAATCAATCAAGAAATCGACTTCCTGCTTTTCTAGGGGAAACAACTGATAACTCAGCAATGGAATCCGGTAATTCCTCACCATTAAACCTTTTGATGCAAATTCACTTAAGCGTTTTAGGTCTTGCTGATCAGAAAATGCCAGTGCCGTAACTATGACAAACTTATCTTTCATAAAAATACCTCTCTCTATAGAACCATTTTATTAATAACAAACCTGGTTTTTACCATTGCCTTTTGCCTGATACATTGCCTGGTCTAAACGACGGTAAAAATTTTCAAATGACTCCCCGCTCATTCGCTGTGCAACACCGAAACTTGCTGTGATGTGGATACCTCCGGAAAACTCGGTTTTATCAATGATCGTCTTTACTCTTTGTGCCACATAAATCGCCTGATGGATCTTTATTCCGGGAAGTAAAATCACAAATTCCTCACCGCCCCATCGACCGACCGCATCCACGGAACGCAGGTCCGAGCGAACGACTTCAATCAGTTGCTTCAATACGCCGTCGCCCACATCATGGCCATACCGGTCATTGATTACCTTGAAGTCATCCAAATCAAAGATGATCATCGAGAAAAATGTCTTATACCGGTCGCTTCGCGTTGTCTCCGCTTGAATGAGTTCATCCATTTTGCGACGGTTAAATGCCCCGGTCAGAGGATCTTCTCTAGCCAATCGGCTAACCTCTTCATAAAGTGATTGTAAATTGTTGGATTTTTCCAACAGGTCCTTTTCATATCGATCAATCAATAATGTATAAAGCAAAAACAATACAATCATTAATGCCAAACTGAAAATCAATGAGAAATAGTAAATGATTGTTACAATATTGGCAGGGATATATGCGGTCAGACTATTTGGCGGAATGCGGTTGAGCATGAGCAAGAGAAACAGGATGTTAGATGCACTGAAGAAAATCATGCAGCGCTTACTGCGATTGTAAATAGTGACCAACGGTAAAATAGCAAAGACCACAAACAAGTAGTGATTTCCTATATCCTTTCCCAGATAGAACCAGAGTACGATGAAAACGGGAAAGCCGGCCATCATATTCGCCCAAAAACCGGCTAGAACATATTTCTTTTTCGCATTGAAAAACAGTGTTACAAATAACATGATTCCAAAGAATGTATCATAAAGAATGATCGGCAAAAACACCGAAAAATCTATCAAAGCGTAATTTATCGCAAATCCGATATAACTAAAACCACCGACCAATCCAGCCAGATTGGTTAGCGTGACCATGCGATGTTGATTTCCGGTTTGTTGCGATGTAGTCCCCAGGTTAATAAGTTTCTTTATTTTCCCCATACACGATCCTCTGCTTACTAATATAAATATCTCACAAAATATATCGATGTCAATAAAAAACCAAGGATATCACTAATTTCGGTTAATCCTTCACAATATCTCAATTCATAAATCATATTCCGACGATTAAATGATCGGAAACTGAAATACCTATGCACATTTTACGTTTTAAAAAAGCATTAATAAAAATGCATATTAATTGAGATTGGTTAAACAGTGTGATATTATCACAATACAAAAGAGAATATTGGTAAACCAGTCGAAAGGCTGGGGCACAAAGTTCGGCATCTAATGCATATATTTTATGCGATGATCGGCCAACCGCAATTTGAGTGGTTGGCCTTTTCTGTTACCAACTGCTCAAGAAGTACTTAGCTATAGTGCAGAAATGCAATGAGGAGATATCATGAGAAAAACATTTATATTTGTAGTATTGCTACTCAGTCTGTTTGCTTACAAAGTTAACGCATCACCGAACACCGGAACATTGCCGGAAAATGGCGTAAAGGTAAACTTTAATGCCGACGGAACCTACAATTCCATCGAAGGAGAAGGTTGGTCATCTCATCAACATTCAAATGCCTTGATGCTAACAAAAGGTGACGTAGTCATCCATCTCATGCACTACGTATTCAACGATGGAGAAATCGTTGGTTTCCACTGGATGGTCGAAGGAGCAACTGCTGTTCTTTGGGTCAAACACGGAACAACCACAGAAGTATATGGTGACGGAACTGAAGGAGATTTCCTGACTAGTGATAACAAGCAAATCAGTAATGTCGTATTCTTAATTGAAATCGTTGAGGATGAAGATGAAGAACTAGACGATGATGAAGAATTAGACGATGAAGAAGAACTAGACGATGATGAAGAACTAGACGATGAAGAAGAACTAGACGATGAAGAAGAACTAGACGATGATGAAGAACTAGACGATGATGAAGAAGAGTTAGATGATGAAGAAGACAATGACGACGAAGTTCTTGGAGATGACGATGAAGACGAAGAAGAAGAAAACGTCGATGAAGAAGATGAAGTATTAGGCGATGATGATGAATCTCTGCCGGATACCTCCGATGCAACTACAGGTGTTGGTTTAATGGCTGGATTGCTTGGTTTCTTCTTATTGCTTGTCTCTAAAAAGAAAAATACGGTTACTCAATAGTTTCTCATAATGACTGTCAACCTTTGGTTGGCAGTTTTTTTATGAATGAAAAAAGGTCTGAGTTTTTATCTCAGACCTTTTCGTTAACTTTGACGATATGCCAGAGTGAATGCCTTTTGATTCACTTCCACCATTTCCGGATTTTTATCTCCGAACTTCTCACTGATGATATTGAAACCATCCGACTCACTGAACCCCTCCAACTGACGGACCAATGATCCCAACGCCGCCATGTTCTGCGTACGCTGATTTCCGGCTTCTATTGCTAACTGATAGAAATCAACCATGACCCATTGAATATCCGGTCGCGACTCATCTTTTTTGACCATTGAAGCATTCGCCACGATGATTCCACCGGATATAACTCTTGGCAGAAACTTATTAAGAGCCGGCTGATTCATCGCAAGCAAATGTGTAATCCCATCCGAAATGATCGGTGAACCGACATCATGCTCATCAATGACCACATGACAATTCGCCGTACCGCCCCGCATCTCCGGACCATAAGAAGGCATCCAGCTGACAAGATAATTCTTATTCATCGCCATCATCGCAATCAACTGCCCTACGGAAAGGACACCTTGACCACCAAAACCCGCACAAACCATTTTTACCTTTTTCATTGTGAGGCTCCCTTGTCCTTAAAGACGCCTAACGGGAAATATGAGGCCATTTCTTCCTTGATATACTTCAAAGAATCCACTGGAGACAAGCCCCAACCGATATTACACGACGAAAGAATTTCAATCATACTGAAACCACCGCCGTTTTTCTGAATCTCAAATGCTTTCTTAATGGCTCTTTTCGCCTTACGGACACTTACTGGATCTGCCGTCATGACTCTTTCAATGTACGCCGCACCCGGAATTTGAGCCATCAACTCTGCCATCCGAATCGGCTCACCTTGTTTAGATACATCTCGTCCATACGGAGAAGTCGTCGTGATCTGACCCGGCAACGTGGTCGGTGCCATTTGACCGCCCGTCATCCCGTAAATCGCATTATTGACAAATATAACTGTAATATTATCCCCGCGGTGAGCTGCCTGAACGATTTCACCGGTACCGATCGAAGCCAAATCGCCATCCCCTTGATACGTAAATACGATTTTATCCGGATGAACACGTTTAACCCCAGTCGCAACCGCCGGGGCACGACCATGAGCTGCCTGAATGGCATCACAATTAAAGAACTCATAACTCATGACCGAACAACCGACCGAAGCAATGGCAATCGTGCGATCCAAAATCTCCAACTCTTCTAAACACTCAGCCACCAAACGGTGGATGATACCATGGGTACAACCCGGGCAATAGGTAAACGGAGTATCGGTCAACCCTTTGGTTTTTTGAAAAACGACAGCCATCTTACTCACCTCCCAGATGCGATTTGACCGCATCGGAAATCTCTTTCGGCTCAAAAATCATACCGCCGGCACGACCATAGAAATATACCGGCACTTTCCCGTTGACCGCCAAACGGACATCATGGACCATCTGACCCATAGACAGCTCGGCCGTCAACATAAACTTCACCTTATCGGCCGCCTCATTGATTTGCTTAAACGGAAACGGATACAGTGTTTTTGGACGGATCAGACCGACCTTGATACCTTGTGACCGCATTTCCTCGATTGCCGACTTGACGATTCGCGAAGGAGTTCCATATGCAACCAAAGCAATATCAGCATCTTCCATCATATATAAATCCACTTGAACTTCATTTTCTTCGATCGTATCATACTTCTTGCGAAGTGCGATGTTATGATTCTCCAGATCCACCGGATTTAAAAACAGCGAGTTAATGACATTGCGCGTTCCGCGTGATTGACTCTCACCGGTCGCTGCCCACGGTTTTTCAAATTTCGGCAACGGATCGGTATTGATTTCAACCGGTTCCATCATCTGACCGATGACACCATCTGCCATGACCATGACCGGATTGCGATATTTCTCAGAAAGCAAAAAAGCATCGCGAACCATTTCGGTTGCTTCCTGAACACCATTCGGCGCTAAAACGACAACTTTGTAATCCCCGTTTCCGCCACCGCGGGTCGCTTGATTGTAATCTCCTTGAGCCGGCAAAATACCCCCCAAACCAGGACCGCCACGGCTGATTGCCACGATGACACATGGAAGCTCAGCTCCTGCACAGTAAGAAATACCTTCCTGCTTTAATGCGATGCCCGGTGAAGATGATGAAGTCATCGTCCGAGCTCCGGCACCGGCCGCACCATAAACCATATTGATCGCGGCCAATTCACTTTCCGCCTGAACAAAAGCTCCCCCGCTTTTAGCCAGATATTTCGACATATATTCGCAAATCTCATTTTGCGGAGTGATGGGATAACCAAAAAAGGCATCGCATCCTGCCGCTATGGCCGCCTGGGCAATCGCTTCATTGCCCTTCATCAGAACTTTACTCATCAGCCATCCAACCTTTCTACCGTAATGACGGTGTCCGGACACATGATCGCACAGTTGGTACAGGCGATGCATTTATCCGGATAAGCCGGATAAGCCGGATTATAACCAATGGCATTAACTGTGGACTTATCAAGTTCGATCAGTTTGACCGGACAAACAGACGCACATAATCCGCAGCCTTTGCATCGGTCGGTATTAAAGGTAACTCTTCCCTTCATAGTGACGCTCCTTTCATCCAATCAGCCCTTAAAATCAAATGTTTAAAGGTCAAAATCGGATTTTCTATCTTACTTTCACATTGCTTGGCAATGCTTTCATTTATCATCGTATATACGATCGGAATTTGCAACTGATCGCTGAGAATTTTCAACTTTTCTTGAGCATCAATAACCATTTCGGCATCTGTATACTCCAACATATGCGTATTGTGTACAAACCCGCTGATCTTCAGTTTACTTCGTTCTTCAAACAAAGCAACCATATCCTTGATTTTATCAGCCGCTGATTCTGGCCTGGAAAAGTTGACTACCATCCACACCTGCGCATCCTTAAGTTCCTCAAAAAATGTGGCAATGGGACGAAGTCCGTTTTCACTGCCTGCCATATCAAGGATAATTCGTTTGTTTTGACTGATAAGTCCGCTGATCGCTCCGCTTAACGCCGGGAAATCCTGATTGATATGGTTTTTTAGAAGACTGCCGACAACTTCGACACCCTGACTTTTCAGCCAGTCCGCCTGTTCCCGCGGACGGAAATAGGGATTAATGACATCAAGATCCGCAAGGTAACACGGAGTCATGGTAAGAGCGAGCTGTGATGCAAACTCGCTCTTACCGACCCCGTATGCCCCTGTAATGATTATTTTTTCTGACATCTGCCAGGAATATGGATGCTGTTTATATTACGCATCATATCAATGCGACGCTCAGCCATCCGATCAGCAACCAGATATGTCGGAGTATTGGTTTCTTTAGACACACGGATGATCTCACGAATACGATCAAAAATCATATCAATCGCCCGCATGGCAGCATCTTTGTCATAGCCAAGGATTTCCTGATAAACATTGATCAAACCACCGGCATTGATGACATAATCCGGAGCGTAAACCAAACCTAAATCATGAACCAGTTGTCCGTGGGGAGCACTATCCTTTAAGACATTGTTTGCAGCACCAGCAATGATTTTGCATTTTAAGCGTCTGAGCGTATCATCATTGATGACAGCACCCAAAGCACATGGAGCAAAGACATCGCATTTGACATCAAAGATTTCATCGACTGAAACGACTTGTGCATTGGTTTGTGCCGCAACATCTTTGACTCTATCCTCATCGATATCCGCAATGATCAGCTTCGCGCCTTCTTCTGCCAAATATTTGCACAAGTAAGCACCGACATGACCGACTCCTTGAACAGCAACAACCCGGCCCTCTAATTTAGCCGAACCGTAGGTTTCCTTTAGACAAGCTTTAATCCCTTTATAAACGCCCCAAGCGGTAAACGGTGACGGATCGCCGGAAGTACTCGGTAATCCCATGACGTGATTGGTTTCCATTTTGACATATTCCATATCCTCAGGAGAAGTGCCGACGTCTTCAGCCGTGATATAACGACCGCCCAATGAATCGACATAACGTCCGAAAGCACGCCAGAACGCTTCACGACGAACCGTATCCGACTTCATTTTTTTAGAGTTGCCGATAATGACTGCCTTACCGCCGCCCAAATTCAATCCGGCGCAAGCAGCTTTCTTCGTCATGCCGCGAGCCAAACGCAAAACATCGAGAATCGCATCTTCTTCATCTTCGTATTCCCAAACGCGTGTTCCACCCAAAGCAGGGCCTAAGGTCGTGTTATGGATACAGATAGCTCCCTTTAACCCGGAGTTGCGGTCATACATATAGACCAATTGCTCGTATCCATACTTCTCCATGTAATCAAATTTTTTCATTTAATGTACTCCTTTTCAGCTTTCGCTATGATATTTTCAGAAAAAAAAGGCCGCTTTGCTTACAAATACCACAAAACGACCGATGACCGGTAAACCCCGTTTAAAACCTCTAGAGGTAAGATTTGGTTTTCGTGTCGAATGCAGGCAAGAGTCACGCGCTTACGACCTTTCTTTCTTAATGCACCTTCATTATAACAAAAACGTAAATAATGTGAAAGCGTTTACAGAGATTTCACTCAATAATCACACGACATTTTTCGCCAAGTCATTTTCAAGCAAATCCAATATTTCCTTAGGGTGTGAAACCGTATAGGTGACATTGGCATCGATCAATTCCTGAATCGGCCGAAATCCCCATTCAACCCCTACGCTCTTTAAACCGGCATTGTTTGCGGTTTTGACATCGACATCGGAATCTCCGATAAACAAACACTCATCTGTACCAAGGTCCATCTTATCAAGAATGAAATGAACCATCGCTGCATTGGGTTTGCGAGGCAAATCCTTGCGCTCTCC
>PHAF01000025.1 GCA_002841605.1 Firmicutes bacterium HGW-Firmicutes-10
ATCCGGATGTATCTCCACAAAATCCTCCATCTGAGCTGCTTTAAATTTCATGGTCTCAAGATTTCCGGTTTTTATGAATTGAGAAATCCCTTCTATAAAGTAATAAAACCCCTTTGCCCCGGCATCGACGACATCGTTGTCTAATAAAACCTTCAATTTATACTTGGTTTGTTCAACTACTTTCTTCGCACCGATCAATGAACTTTCAAACACATGCTCAAATTCCCCTGAAATATTATCTTTAAGTTGGTTCGACCATTCTTTCATGACTGTCAGAATCGTTCCTTCTTTCGGAGATGTAACCGCTTCATAAGCATACTTGACCGCACTTTGTGTTGCCAATACAAACTCCTCTTGCGTAATGGTTTCTTTATCTCCGATTTCAATTGCCAAACCATTCAGATATTGGGCAAAAATCATCCCTGAGTTTCCATAAGCACTTTCCAGTGCCACTTTGGCAATGGAGTCCATGGTCAGTTTAGCACTGGCATTCTTTTTGGCGTTACCTAAAATATTCTTCATGGTTAGTGCAAGATTTGTCCCGGTGTCACCATCCGCAACCGGGAAGACATTGATTCTATTTAGATTGTGCTCATTAACGATCAAGTTTTGAGCTCCGGAAGCCACAAAATCATAAAGTCTGTGCCCGTCGATAGTATATTTTGTCATAGTATTTAGTACCCCTTCTTTTAGGTATTGTACGTTTGAAAGAATGACCCGTCAATTATTATGAACTATTATCATTAAGAAACTTAACATTTCGTTATTAGCTTTTTATGATATGGATTTTCTTCTCGATTTTCTCAAATCCCGGCGATTCGATCACGATGGTTGCCTCTCCCGATTTGCCGTTTGTGCGAATATAAAATACTGCGTTTCCACCGGTAAGACTGATGAGCGAAGGACCGATAAGTTTTGCTTGACCACTGATCGAAACCGAAATCGCACTTTGGAAATAGACAAGTTTTTGATCATTCTGGTCGGTAACTTCACATGTCACCGCCATAACATCATAGGTATCTGTTTCGTAAAGTGCTTCACGATCGAAGTTCACACTGAATTTTTTGTGGGACACTGCACTGCGTTTGCATTCGATGACTTCGTCTTTGCGTTTACCCACAAAAGTATAAGTCACACTCTCACTGCCCCAGTTTCCCACATACTGTAAATACATGGACGCTGCTTTTTCAAAGGTGAGTTTATCCAATGTCATCAGTTTTGCCATCAACAGCTTCTTGCTTAGTGGCATATTCAGTCCATAACGACTATAAGTGACTAAAACATCTTTGATCTGATCCGCAATCTTTTCAGAGTAACTCTCATTTTCTCTAATCTGATTCCCGAAGAAGTCTGTGATCACCAAAGGCTCATTGAAACCGTTGCTCTTAATTACTTCATATTCACCCAGCAAAACATTATTTTTATAAAATGACACAGTATCACAGTTGGTAAAAACGACGACTTGACGCATGTTGGATGATGGGTAATCCCCCATGCTCATTGACGAGTCGACATCTAGGTATATATTTTTCTGTTGTGACATATATGTTTTTGCGGCAGTTTTGGGTTGTCTGTACATATCCAAAACACCATGATGGCAAATCTTATCACCGCTTCCAAAATCCTTATGGGTCTGATAATCATTCATACACCAGCCTATGACCGCATTGATTCGCGGATACTTCAGTGAATCAGAAATTACTTTAGCGTGGCGTAATGCCTGTGAAGTTCTTAGAATCTGACTATCAAAACTCTTGACCGGATACATATGTCCGTTGTGCTCTGAAATGATATAAGGCGCATTTACATTTTTACATATCTTATCCGGATCTTCACATCCGGCATTGTCTCCACTATGTGAGAAGTCATTGTATGAATAAACATCCTCAAGCAGCTCACTTCCCTTAAAGTTGCGTACGCCACTGGTCGGTCGGGAAGGATCCAGTGTCTTTGCAATCTGATTTGATTTTGTATAAAAGTCGGTATG
Source organism: Firmicutes bacterium HGW-Firmicutes-10 (assembly GCA_002841605.1). GTDB lineage: Bacteria > Bacillota_I > Bacilli_A > Erysipelotrichales > Erysipelotrichaceae > UBA2227. The sequence continues at coordinate 1,988 of PHAF01000025.1, forward strand.
ATCCGCAGACTCATTGATGCGAACCCCCCACAAAATGATGCTTGGATGATTGCGATACTGTACGATCATTTCCTCGAGCATAGATAGCGCATTTTCTTGCCATTGCTGATCACCAATGTGCTGCCATCCGGGCAGTTCTGTAAAAACCAATAATCCCAACTCGTCACAAGCTTTGATAAAGTGTTTCGACTGAGGATAATGAGAAGTCCGGACAATATTCACATGCAAAAGGTTTTTAAGTATTTCTGCATCTTTTCTTTGCAAACTTTCCACAGCCGCATATCCCATGTGAGGATAACTTTGGTGACGGTTTAGGCCAATCAGATTTCGCTTGATGCCATTCAAATAAAATCCACTGTTGGTAAACTCAAATGTCCGAAATCCAAATGTTTCCATCAAGACATCGGCCTCGACATCATTTTTCATAAGTTTTAATTCAATATCGTACAGTTGGGGATCGTCTATGTCCCATAACTTTGGTTTCTCCACATCAAATTCCACAATATTTTGTGCATCGATGATATTGCGGCTTAACTGTGCAACGATAAGTTCATTTTTCTTTAGCGTGATTTGTAAAAGAAAATCCTGGGGATTTGAACATATGATATCCACGGACAATGAAACGGTATGCGATTCTTTTGTCTTTTCTTTTGTTTGAACAAACAAGTGTTCCAGGTAATTCTTTCCGGTCAAGATCATTGTTACTTCACGATAAATTCCGTGATATCCCAAATAATCGACCACATGTCCGAATGGTGGTATTTGAGGATTTTCACTTCCATCGACGACCACAACGATCCAATTGGTCGATTCCCATAAAATAGCTTCAGTAGCATCCGCTTCAAATGCCGTATAACCACCTAAATGCTCGCCAATCAGTTGTTGATTGACGTACACCTTGGCATGATGAGCAATGGCACCAAATTGAAATATAACTCTGCGATTTCGCAGTGTCGTATCCAAAACAAAAGCCTTCCGATAGCACATCGGCTTAAATCCAATCGTCTGATCTACGTAGGTCAGATGATCTAGTGATAGTTGATGTGGGATGGAAACCAATTCAAACCCAATATGATTTTCAATCAATAAATCCCTCGATTCATAGGAAGGTTTAAACTGCCAGTCAAAATTGAATGGTCGGGTTTGTCTCATATTATTCACACTCGCTTTACATTATTTTATCATATCCAATAAAAAAACGGAGATTAACTCCGTTTACTCATCAAAGAATCCGCCAATACTGATCCGATCGGGTTGTAACCTAGTTATGATACTGACGTACTCAAGATATTTCGCATCACGATTAGGCAGAAGGGTTAGTGGTATCTTACTCATCGGATAAATAGTAAATTGTTTATAGGATGATGTGTAGTGATTATATAGTAAATCAGCTTTGACATTTTCCAAACGATAATATATTTTTTCGGATGTAACGATTTTGACCATTTCTACGCTTGCAATCATTTCAATTAAACGGGGTTCACCGATTTGTGCAGAAACAAAATTTCCTAATGAGTAGATAACCAGTGTATCGCCGATGAAATCAATGGGTTGAATGACGTGAGGATGATGGCCGATAATTATGTCAGCACCTTGTTGTGCAACGAAGGTTGCCATCTGTTTGTGCCTGGTCTGAGGGGTATGACTATATTCCTGCCCGAAGTGTAAGGAAACGATCATAAAATCAACAATGTCACGATATCTTTCCATATCTTTTTTAATCAACGCTTCATCATAAACATCAATGATATATTTCTGATTTTCTGGAACACTTATTCCATTGGTACTATATGTATATGCCAGAAAGGCATATGTAATTCCATTAATTTCGTGGACACGAAGCAAATCTCGGTCTTCTTGACTTCCCCAACTGCCTGCAGTGTTAACCGGTTGATTTTTCCAGAAATTGTAGGAGTTTAATGCTCCCCGGACTCCTTTGTCCATGGTGTGATTATTTGCAAGGCTAACCAAGTTAAACCCCATTTCAACCATCTGCTCACCAAAGTCAGAAGGTGAGTTGAATCTCGGATAATTGCTGTATCCAAGTTCTTTTCCTCCAAATACCGTTTCCTGGTTGTAAAAAGCCAGATCATAGTTTCTTACGATTGGAGCAATGTAGCGCAATGAAGGTCGAAAGTCGTAACTTCCATCCGCTTTACGCCCGTCATTAACATAGGCCAAGTGCAAAAGAGCATCTCCAACCATCATCAGCGATGCCCGATACTCAATGGAAACGGGCGGCTGATATGGAAATTCATAGGGATACTCTATTTGCGGTTTGGTTGTACAAGCCGATAAAATCAGAATGAGGATGAAAACTATTTTTCTCATATATTACCTGAAAAGAAAAGCGGTTTCCCGCTTTTAGTAACTCTTACCTGTCTCAACGTTAAAGACGTTAAGCGGATTTAATCGGCATGGAGGTCTGTTCCCGTTGACTTCGCAACGACGATTCCATCCTGTCGTTCCCCAACCGGCACCAAATGATAAATCACCATTCCAGCGACTGGCATAGTAATCCATGGAATTGTTGCCGACATAGACGACTTCGATGTGCAAATGAGGACCCGATGAGTTTCCGGAGGAACCGATACGGCCAATCGTCTCTCCTTGTTTAACTAGAGTACCCATCGGGCGTGTTGAATCTTTTTGCAAATGGAAGTTGATGATCCAATAAGTTTTATTGTTTACCGAAACAAGTGTATACGTCTGATTGCCACCCATGCTAACTCCCGGGCGTCCGCAGGTACTACCTAAAAACCCGTAAGTTGGACAATTGTCTGCACTGTACATGATGATTCCGTTACCTACTGCGCGAATCGGTGTTCCGACCGGAGCAGCAAAATCAACACCAAAGTGTCTGCCTCCACCAAAGGAAGCCGGATAATACCATGCCCCTGCTGAGATGCGATAACCTGTAGCTACCGGGCGCAAGAAGCCGTTTGAAGTTGCAACTGCATTCAATGCTGCAGAAACTTTCTTTAGTTTGTCCTGAACTTCTTGCAAATCAGAAATGAGTTCTGCTTCCAGAGCCATTAAATCCGATTCCTGTTTCTTATACTCAATGATGATTTTCTCAACTTCCTCTTTGAGTTGAGCCATCGTTTCTTGATTAGTTTCAAGGTTTACACGATTATCGATTAAAACCGTTTTCTGACGTTCTAATTCGACCTTATCATTTTTTATACGTTCAATTTCAATCTGGAGTTCTTTGATTTGCTCTTTGTCATAATTTGTCGTATCTTGAATGCCTTCGATCCTTCGAATCAAATCAGAAAAACTCTTTGCATTCATAATAAACTCAATATATCCATTAACCGAAAGGAATCCTTGCATGACCACCAAGCGATCACGAATTCCCAAATCGATTGCCTCTGCATTATCTTCACGAACTACGATTTGATATTCCAACGTACTAATATTGCCTTCCAGATAATAAATCGAATCGGTCAACACGCGTATCTGACGATCCAATTCAACGATGGTCGCTTCATACTCGCTCACCTTCTGCGCATATGCTACGATATTCCCTTTTAAATTCTTCAGGTCATTTTGTAGCTTAGCCAAATCAGACTTAGCATCTTTAGCCTTTTGGTTGATATACTCTTGGTACTGTTGGCAAACAGTGTAATTTTCTCTTGAAATCGTACCAAAACAGAGCTTCTCATAGTAATCCTCATTTTTGCTGAAGTCTATGGCCGAAGTAGTTATTGCTGTCGCAAAGATCAACAATACCATCGGAACTACTAATAATGATTTTAAATATTTCTTCATCGTTGCCACCTCAAATATCGGGTCACCGATACAAAGCTGCCAATCAGTCCCACAACGACTGCAATACCTGCCAAGATACCGGCTGTATAGTATACCAGCGGATAAGGAGATTGGAGCACAAACATCTGAGCCAGAAAAACGCCTCCCAATGCTTCATATAAATAAATATATCCCACCGTAGCTACAAGTATTGGTAAAATGGAACCCATCAAACCAATAAGTATTCCTTCAATTACAAAAGGCATTCGGATAAATCCGTTCTTCGCACCGACAGTACGCATGATTGCTATTTCCTTTATTCTTGATGAAATCGATAACTTTATGGTGTTTGAAATCAAAAATACAGCGACGATACTTAATCCTATAACTAAAATATAGCCAACTGTTCGAATATAATCAAGCATTTTCATTAATTGAATCGTCCCCGTTCCACCATAGGATACTTTTTCAATACCGATGATGTAACTGATTCTCTGAGAAATCGCAGCTATGTTTGAACCTTCCTTGGTCTTAACCAAATATGCGGCACGCAATGGATTCCCCACTCCGCGATAAGATTCAAAAATTTTGCCGTCTTCCCCGTAGGTAGCAATCAACTTATCCAACTCATCATCCTTTGATGAATATTCAACATCAAGAACGCCTTCAATTTCCGAAATTTGTGTGTATATAAGACCAAGCGGTTCTTCACTGTTAAAATTGTCATAAATCTTTACATGTATTTGTACGCTTTCCTCAACTGAGAAAGTGATTTGTTCAATATTGATACTCATAATAATGAAGATACCGACAAACAATAATGCATAGGCAACTGCGGACGCACTGGATACCGTCATCGCACCGTGACGAATCAAGCCCATAAAGGCTTCTCTAAAGTGACGTATCAGGTTCATTTTTTATGTACCCTCCTTCCGCCAAATCAGCTACGATGTGTCCATCATGCAACAAAACGGTACGCTTTTTGAACTGATTGACCAATGTTATATCATGAGTGACCATAACTATGGTCGCACCTTCTTCACGATTGATCTTCTCAAGAAGCAACATGATTCCCGTTGACATATCGGGGTCAAGATTGCCGGTCGGTTCATCGCAAATCAACAGTTTGGGTTGATTAGCAATCGCCCTGGCAATCGCGGTGCGTTGCAATTGACCGCCAGATAACTCCGCCGGATAACTTTTCATTTTATCGGATAGTCCTACTAAGTGAAGTACTTCCCGAACGCGTTGGCGGGCTTTTGCTTTCGGCGTACCGATTGCTTCCAATGCGAAATATACATTCTCAAAGACCGTTTTTCTTTCAAGCAACTTATAATCTTGAAATACAACGCCTATATTACGTCGATACATCGGTACCTTTGAGTGACGTAACTTGCCTATATTGATCCCAACGACTTCTACAAGACCGTTGGTCGGAATCTCTTCTCCATCCAGTAACTTAATAAGCGTGGATTTGCCTGAACCTGTTGGTCCGATAATATACACAAACTCACCTTGTTCGATGGTGAGGTTTATATTGTACAGAGCATTGACTCCATTCTTATACGTTTTACTGACATTTCTCATCAAAAGCATGAAATCACTCCCGTTCTTTGTCATTTTAACACAATATATGTGAATTGTTGATGAAAGTTATTGTCAATTCGTGACAAGGATGTCAATGCATGACATAAATTCAATGACACTTGTATTTAAACTTTGTAATCCAATGTAAATCCGTATCCTTTGACCTCAGTCGTTTCATTGGCTATAAAGAAGGCGTGTTTATCAATTGATTGAATGATATGTGTCAACTCCGGATATTGATTTTTTGTGATAACAGCCAAAATAACGGGGCGCTCTTCCCCGGTAAATCCTCCGGTAGCATTCAGCAAAGTCGTTCCTCGATCGAGTTTTTCATGAATCAAAGGAATCAATTCTTTATAATGCTCCGAAATGATGTATACGGCTTTTGCTTGTTGCCCGCCAAAAACCAGAATTTTATCTAACGAAAATGCACATGCCCAAACAGAAATGAATCCAATTAAAACTGCTTCAAGACCAAAAGCATATAATCCTAGCAGTACAGTAAAAGCATCCACAATCAAAACGAGCTTATGGATTTCGATATGTGTGTATTTATGGATAACCAAAGGCGGGACATCCATACCTCCAGTCGAAGATCCACTGCGAATGACCATACCGACTCCGATTCCCGCTAATAATCCACCATACAAACTTGCCAATATCGGATCCAGATTTTGGGTATACTGCATCCTCACCGTAAAGGTAAGCATAAATGGATATAGAAAGGAACTTATGGCTGTACTGAAGGCAAACTGACGCCCCAGGGCCATAGCTCCGATGATAAATAATCCAATAACTAAAACATTGATTACGATCGCGGGTGATATGTTGAGCAAAGGTTGCAGTGCAACCGCAATCCCGGCAACACCACCCGATAAAATATTGTATGGCAAAATAAACATTCCGACCGATATAGCCAAAATGTAATTTCCGATGACTAATAGCAAACTATTCTTAATCCAATCTTTCTTTATCATATCTATATTCCTCTTGTGCCTATTATATCACTGAAACTTAACTTCGATAACCCCTTCACAAAGAATGATAAGTAAGCAGAGTTTGACATACTGCCAACTTGTATGTATAATGTAGTATGTCAGTTATGAGAGTTTGGTTTTTCTCATGACAAAAATACAGGAGGAATTTTATGAAAAAACTGTTAATTACGGTCATTTTGGCCATGTTCGTTTTAGTCGGATGTGCTCCGGCTAGCACAGAGAAGCATATTGTATTTACAGACGCCGGGTGGGATAGTGCGATTATCCACAACAACATCGCCGGATTTATCGCGGAAACCGCATTTGGGATGACATGGAGTCAATTGCCTGGATCTACCCCGATTACTTACGAAGCAATCAAAAACGGAGAGATTGATCTTCACATGGAAATGTGGACAGACAATATACCCTCATACTTAAACGATGTCGCCAGTGGAGCCGTGTTGGAATTAGGTGTAAACTTTGATGACAACAGTCAAGGATTTTATGTGCCTCGCTACGTAATCGAAGGAGATGCCTCACGTGGTATCGAACCAATGGCACCGAATTTGAGATATGTTGCTGATTTATTGAACTATGCAGATGTATTTGTCGATGATGAAAACCCGAGCATGGGTCGTGTCTATGGAGCTATCCCAGGTTGGGCTGCCGATGATATCATGTTTAAAAAGTATGAATATCTAAAACTAGATGAAAAGTTTGTTTACTTTCGACCGGGTTCGGATGCTGCATTGGCTGCCGCATTTACCGGGGCTTATGAAAGAGGCGAAGCTATCGTTGGCTACTATTGGGAACCAACATGGTTGATGGGGAAATATGATTTCGTATTGCTGGAAGATGCACCGTTTAACCCCACAGACTTTCTGCAAGGGAAAACAGCATTTGACTCAGTTCGTGTAACTATTACAACTCGCCCTGGATTTGACGTCGATCACCCCGAGTTTTCTGCCTTTTTAAGAAGATATAAAACATCGAGTGCATTGACATCAGAAGCTTTGACTTACATGCAAGATACAGGTGCCGATTATAAAGCAACGGCTCTTTGGTTTTTAAAGAATAATGACTATTTGCTGGATGAGTGGTTGGATGCCGATAAAGCCGCAGCTGTTCGTGAAGCACTAAAGTAGGAGAACTTTATGGATATTTACAAGTTTCCGTTTCAAATCAAAATTGATGTTGAAGCGATTGATAGAGCTGTTCGCAATTTCGCGGTGACTTTTGATGTCGTTCTCAAAATGATGCGTAACGGTTTAAATGGATTATTGAACTCAACGCAAGCACTATTGACCATTATCCCCTGGTGGGTATTGGTCTTGCTTGTCGTCTTTCTGGGATACAAACAAACCGGAAAGATCAAAACAGGTATCGTCTACGGATTGATGCTCTCTGCCATTGGAATTGTCGGATTGTGGGGTTTGATGTTAACGACCCTATCAATCGTCATAGCCTCGGTAGCTCTATCCGTTTTGATGGGTTTCCCTATAGGCTTATTAATCTCTACCAGTGACCGTGCGAACCGATGGGTTCGCCCGATCTTGGATACAATGCAAACGATGCCGGTATTTGTTTATCTGATTCCGGCTGTATTGCTCTTTGGGTTAGGTAAAACCCCCGCTGTCATTGCGACCACGATTTACGCGATCGTCCCGATCATTCGCTTAACTAACTTAGGAATTCGACAAGTCGATTCTGAAGTCGTGGAAGCAGCGAAAGCATTTGGTTCGACGAAATCTCAGGCCATGATGAAAGTTCAAATTCCCCAAGCTTGGCCGACCATCATGGCCGGCGTCAACCAAACCTTGATGATGGCAATGGCAATGGTCGTTACCGCATCAATGATCGGTGCTGCAGGGCTTGGAATGGAAGTTTTAATTTCAGTCAACCGGGTCGAAGTCGGGCGGGGACTAGTTTCAGGTACAGCCGTTGTTCTTCTGGCTATTTTGCTCGATCGTCTAAGTCAAGGCTGGACGAAAGATAAGAAGGAGGATGTATGATGGAATCCCCTGTAATCAAGGTTGAAAATGTAAGTAAACTTTTCGGTCGCAACCATAAAGAAGCAGTTGAAATGTTAAATAATGGAGCAACGAAAGCCGATGTTCTTAAGGAAACCGGTGTAACCGTTGCCTTGTGGGATGTCAACTTCGAGGTTTATCCCGGAGAAGTATTCGTTATTATCGGATTATCCGGTTCAGGAAAATCTACGTTGGTCCGCTGTTTCAATCGATTAAACAAACCGACCTCCGGCTCGATTCACTATAAGAATCAAGCTATAGAAGAGCTTACACAAAAGGAACTGATTTCCTATCGTCGAGACAACATTGCCATGGTTTTTCAAAACTTTGGTCTGATGTCTCATCGCAATGTCATCAGTAATGTTGAGTATGGACTAGAAGTCAAAAACGTCGGTAAAGAGCTTCGGAAGCAAAAGGCGTTGGAAATGATCAAAATGGTCGGTCTTGACGGAGTGGAGAATGCACCAATCAGCAGTTTATCCGGAGGGATGAAACAACGCGTCGGTTTAGCCCGTGCACTTGCCAATGAACCCGAGGTCTTATTGATGGATGAACCTTTTTCGGCATTGGATCCCCTAGTAAAAAAAGATATGCAGTTTGAACTATTATCGATTCAACGAAAGTTGAACAAGACCATTATCTTTATTACCCATGATATCAACGAAGCATTTAAACTCGGAGATCGAGTTGCGATCATGCGTGACGGCAAAGTAATTCAAATTGACACACCGGAGGCCATGATCACCAACCCTGCCGATGATTATGTCCGTGAGTTCATTGAAGGAGCGGACAAGTCGAAGGTCATGAGTGTACGTCAAGTCATGATTACCCCATCATGTATCGTCAAAACATCCGATGGTGCAAATCGTGCAATCGTGGAAATGCGTTCCAACAATGTATCCAGTGCGTACATCGTTAATGAAAAGATGGAATTCAAGGGTATGTTGACGCTCGATGGAGCGATTAAAGCCCGGGATACCAAAGGAAAAATATCCGAGTATTTCTCGGATGATGTGATTACGATTAATACAGATGCGACGATCGGAGATGCGATGCCCTTGGCGGCAAACGCAAAATATCCGATTGCAATATTGGAAGACAACAAACTAAAGGGAATCATAACAAAAGCGTCGTTGATATCGACGCTTGCGGAGAACTAGGAAGCGATCATGTCGCTTTCTTTTTTTATGATGGTTTCAATGGCCAAAGTGATTCCTTTAACCATCGTTTCCAATGGCATGGAAGGAAATGACGGTTTATCTATGATTTGCTCCGGAAGAAATGGAACATGTATAAATCCCGAGCAAACATCCAGTTGTTTTAACTCACAATAATGACGGATTGAATAAATCACGTGGTTACAAATAAAAGTACCTGCAGTGTTTGAAATCGAAGAAGCGATACCTTCATCTCTTAATCGGTGCATCATGTCTTTGATTGGCAGATTGACAAAATATGCATCCGGGCCATTCTCATCGATTTTCTCATCTGAAGGCATATTATGTTCATTATCCTCAATTCCATAATCATCGATATTGATTCCGACTCTTTCAAAGGTTATGTCCGGACGTCCGCCTGCTTGACCAAGACTAAGCACCACATCGGGACGATATGCCTCGATGGCTTCAATAATAACTTTTACGGACTTGTATCTGACTGTCGGAATTTTTAGTTTAATTACCGGTTGACCCAGAATCTGATCTGGCAACAATTTCAATATTTCCAATGACGGATTGATCATTTCTTTTCCGAAAGGCTCAAAAGCACTGACAAGTATCTTCATGATTTCCACCTCAAATTTCAATATATACCTGTGCGCTCGATGAGTCAATACATCACATAGTAATTTCTGAAATATGCAAGTCATCCTTAATCGATGGCAACTTACCGAAAAGACATTTGCTTTTTACCTCTTATCTTTTACAATCAACAACGTAGCGGTAATCGCTTTGTAAAGGAGAATATATATGAAAAAACTGATACTTATGCTTTTTGTTTCGCTCTTGTTGGTTGGTTGTACTCAAGCAGCTCCAAGCGGCTTTACGGAAGCTCAGTTTGACAAGGCCGTAGAAGCGGTGAAGGATGTTTATGGTGAGGATTACGTCCCATCGGCTGAGATCAATCTTCAACAACTTGAAGAGGTGTACAAAATCAATAAAGACTGGATCAAAAAGAGTTTCGCCGAAGGCCCGATGATGTCATTGAACACAGATATGTTTATAGCTATCATGGCGACCGACGGTAACGTTGACAAAGTCGAACAAGCATTATTGGATTATAAGGAATACTTAATCAATGAGTCATTCCAATATCCGATGAATATGCCGAAAGTCAAATCGACTCAAGTCGTAAAAAAAGGTAATCTGGTATTTTTGTTGGTCTTAGGTAAATATGATGACCGTCAAGAACCAACCGATGAAGAAGCATTGAAATTCGCACAAGACGAAATTCAACGCGGAGTAAATGCGATTAACGAAGCACTGAAATAGAAAGAAGGAGCAAGCATGGTATTCAGCAGTCTGATATTCTTATTTAGATTTTTACCCATCGCTTTGCTCCTGCTTTTTTTAACTCCAAAAAAATACCAAAATCTTTTGCTTTTCGTTCTTAGCTTAATTTTCTATGCATGGGGAGAAGTGCGGTATATATTCATAATGTTTTTCTCAGTCGTACTGGACTACTCTGTTTCACAAGGAATCGAACATAACCGAAGTCACCCTTGGATCCCCAAACTCATGCTTTTAATATCTTTATCCGGAAATCTCGGGATGCTATTCTTTTTCAAATATCTCGGATTTATCGGATCACTCATATCACTCGACTTACCGACACTGACATTGCCTTTAGGAATAAGTTTCTACACATTTCAAACGATGTCCTATACGATCGATGTGTATCGCAATAAAGTGAAAGCCGAGAACAATATCATCGACTTTGGTGCCTTTGTTTGTCTATTTCCACAACTCATTGCCGGCCCGATCGTCAAGTATACTCAAATCGCTTATGAGTTGAAACATCGGGTGATTTCGATGGATAAGTTTGAATCCGGTCTGAAGTTGTTTTTACTGGGTTTAGCCAGCAAGGTTCTATTGGCCAACAACATCGGCATGATGTGGGATGATATTGCACGTCTGCCTGTTGAAAGTCTATCAACCGCGACCGCGTGGCTTGGAACACTTGCCTTTGGATTTCAAATCTACTTTGACTTTTCAGGTTATTCCTTGATGGCTATCGGATTGGGTTCAATGCTCGGATTTACTTTCCCTCAAAACTTCAACTATCCTTATATATCAAAGAGCATTACAGAATTCTGGAATCGCTGGCATATGACCTTGGGTTCCTGGTTTAAGGAATATGTATACATTCCGTTGGGCGGAAATCGAAAAGGTATCCCTCGTCAAATCATCAATCTGCTCATCGTATGGTTTTTAACCGGATTCTGGCATGGCGCAGCTATCAACTTCATTCTTTGGGGTTTGTATTTCTTTGTTTTACTGGTCATTGAAAAGTTGGTATTGTTGCGTTGGCTGAATCGTCACCAAATCCTTGCCCGTTTATACTTTGTCTTCTTCATACTGATCGGTTGGGCTATTTTCGCAATCAGTGATCTGACCGTACTTCATCAATATATGATTTCAATGTTTACTTTGCAGTCATCTACACAATGGTTGTACTTCATCAGTAACTACGGCGTAATTTTGATTTTCTGTTTGATATTCTCAACAGATATCCCTAAAAAAGTGATTAACTCCGTATCATTCCCGCTGGTCGAGACTTCGATGGTCACCGCACTGTTTCTGCTTTGTGTTGCCTATCTTGTCGATTCATCGTACAATCCGTTTCTCTATTTCCGGTTTTAGGAGGTCCTATGTTTAAAAAACAGCCGCTCAGTACTGTCATTACGCTTTTGACAGTCATTATCCTGATGTTTGACTTCCTTGGTCCGATCCGGGTGTTTTCATCTTATGAAAACCGTTATCTTACCCAACGTCCGAAGTTGAACTGGCAGGATGTCATCGACGGAAAATGGATGTTGTCTTACGAAGAATTCATCAATGATCAATTCATGATCCGGGATGGATGGATCACGTTGAAATCACTTAGTGAACGATTTTTGATGAAGCAGGAAAACAATGGCATCCTGTTTGGCAAAGAAGGCTATCTGTTTGACAAAATATTGGAACTAAACGAACAAGCCACGCTTAATCTTCGTTATCTGGCTGAATTTGAGAAACTGGTAAATGCACCGCTTACCTCGGTGATTATTCCGAATTCTTATGCAATTTATCCTCATTTGCTGCCCAAAGGAGTTTCAGTGATAGATCAGCTCGATTTGATTGAAAAGTGGGACAAGAATCTAAGTTTATTAAGAATAGATCGACAATTACTGGCAAATAACAAGCAATCGTTATATTACAAAAATGACCATCATTGGAACCTTAAAGGTGCGTATATCGCCTATACAGCTCTTTGTGAGCAATGGGGACTAACCCCTTTCTCATATGAGTCATTTGCCATTGAATATCAGGCTGACTTTTTGGGAACTTACTATGCGAAAGCGAAACCCTCTTCGGTAATTGCGGATCGATTGGAATTCATTGATCCAAACATCCATTCTTATAGAGTCGGTGACAAGACATTCTCGTCGATCATCGATCGTAGTAAGCTTTCCACACACGATAAATATGGCGCATTTTTGCATGGCAACATCGGCCTTTCAACCGTTATTGTTAATCAAGCAGAGAATGCTTCGCGATTGCTCGTCATAAAAGATTCTTATGCCAACAGTCTGATTCCATATCTTACCATGCATTTTGATGAGGTAGTCATTGTTGATTTGCGTCATTTCTCCGGTTCATTATCTTCGGTCATGCAATCCGAATCGTTCGATCAGATATTGTTCATTCAAAATTTTTCTAATTTCATTTCTGATGCACATCTTGCTAAGTTGAGATATTAATTACAATGATTGAATATATACCCGTATTTTGTATAATGATAGTATATATGGAGGTCAATTATGAGAATTACCGATAACGCCAAAGTAGTTTTACAGAAGGTCATGTTAGAGAATGAACGCGATTGCTTATGGGTAGGTATGCAAGAAACTTGTTGCGGAACTTCGATCAGTGTCGCTTTAGCCATAGCAGCAGATGATGACAAGGTCATTGAGATCAATGGAATTCCTGTGATCATGCAACTTGAGGCAGTTGAGCGTGCCGATAGCATCGAAATCGATGAAAAAGATGGACAGCTGTTCTTCAATGATACTCAAGCAGCAGATTGTGCGAACTGTTCACACTAAACAATGGAGCGAAAGCTCTTTTTGTTTGAAATTTATTTCACTTTTGCTCAGTGTATTTTAATTGAATTATACCCCCCTAGGGTATATAATAGCAACGAGGTGAGAAACTATGATTGAAAAGCAGTACCAGGTAACCGGGATGACTTGCTCAGCTTGTGCCAGTGCCGTCAAACGGACATTAGGCAAGCTGGATGGCGTCGAGAATGCCGATGTGAATATGGCGACCGAACGGGTCAACATATTTTTAGATAACGAAGTTTCCTTTGATGTGTTGAAAAGTGCGGTAGAGAAAGCAGGCTATGGTCTTGAGGAAATCAAGAAAGCCAAGGAAGTGACGCTGTTGGTCGAAGGGATGACTTGTGCATCTTGTTCTTCC
>PHAF01000026.1 GCA_002841605.1 Firmicutes bacterium HGW-Firmicutes-10
GGATCAATATCCCCGGTGCAAACTCCGATACCTATGAGGTGACACAAACAACCATAGAGATGGATGGCTATCAGTATCGCGTCATACTAGACAATGGAATTGGAACACCAGTCACATCAAATGTGGCGATGCTTTCAGTCACAATTGGTGTAGCAGACATACAAATCTCTCAAACGGATGGAGCATACGATCCAGTGACGAATGAGATTGTTTGGACGATCATAGTGTACAATAATGGGCCTGAAACAGCTCAGGGTGTCGTGATTAAAGACACGTTGGCAAACAATACCAAACTGTTATCGGTTGTTAGTGATTACGAGTATAGTATGAAAGGAAAGACTGTCACAGTCAATGTGGGTGAATTGGAAGCAAATAGGGAAATTGTAATAGAAATCAGGGTATTTGTAACCCGAGTAACTTCCCTAATAAAGAACGTTGCATCAGTAACCTCAACAAGCCAGGATTTGAATTTAGAAAATAATGCATCTTCTTCCGAGGTATTGATTCAGTAATAAAAACAACCCATCCAGTTGCTTCTTGTCTCGGTACGTTACCGAAGTAAGATAGGCTGGGTGGGTTTTTTCGTGTTTCAATTTTCTACTGATTGAAGCTGCTCATTTGATCTTTGTTCAATCTCTATGAGAACGCTTCATTTGTGGTTTATTTTTTGTCTTCTTTATCCGGTTCTACCAAAGCTTTTACGCTTGCCAGTAATCCGGCCATATTTTGTAATTCGGAAGGAATGATGATTTTCGTTGACTGACCATTGGCCACTCTTTCGAAAGTTTCATATCCGCGTAATGTCAGGTATGCTTGGTCAGGAGCAGCTTTTTTAAGTAACTCAACCCCAAGAGCCTGAGCTTTATAAACACGTTCGATCGCTTGTGCTTCACCTTCTGCCTCAGTGATCAATGCTTCTTTTTTCGCTTGAGCACGAAGGACGACAGATTCTTTTTCACCCTCAGCAACAAGGATCACAGAACGTTTTTCACCTTCGGCTTTTAAGATAGCACTACGACGTTCACGTTCGGCACGCATTTGTTTTTCCATCGCATCTTGAATGTCGCGCGGTGGGATAATATTCTTAACTTCAACACGATTAACTTTGATTCCCCAAGGGTCAGTCGCTTCATCAAGAATGACGCGCATTTTTGAGTTGATGATTTCTCTTGAAGTCAGTGTTTCATCAAGTTCCAATTCCCCGATGATGTTACGCAACGTCGTTGCGCTTAAGTTTTCAATCGCGGAAACCGGATTGTGTACACCATAGGTATATAGTTTCGGGTCAGAAATAAAGAAATAAACAACGGTATCAATCATCATGGTGACATTGTCCTTGGTAATAACCGGTTGAGGAGCAAAGTCAAATACGTTTTCCTTCAATGTTACTTTTGAGGCAACCCGGTCAATGATCGGAACGACGAAATGTAATCCGCGATTTAATGTCCGGTTGTATGCCCCCAGCCTTTCAACGACATAAGCGTTTGACTGTGGAATGATACGAATGGTATACGTAAGTACGATGATGACTAACAACAATACAAACAATAAGATAAAAATTCCAATGAAATCTCCTGGCATAATGTTTTTGTCCTTTCTTAATCGACTTTTTTAACGATTAGTTTTGCGCCTTCGATAGCGACGACTTCTACTTCGGTACCGATATCCAGCGGCCGGTTGTTAAGTTCGGCTACACTCCATACTGTACCATAAACATTGACTTCTCCCCACTCATTCGATTTGACAGCTTTAACTAAAGTCGTGTGCTGCCCGATGATGCGGTCGGCATTGGTCGCTACGATATTTCCTCGGAAATAATTCGAGGCCAACGGACGAACAGCCAATAATGATAAAATAGAAACAACCACAAATACCGTCAATTGGACAGGGAAGCCTAATCCTAACAGAAATGCGAAATATGCAGCTATAGCACCGATGGAGAACCATACAGAAATCAAATTTCCAAATGTTACTACTTCAACGATCAAAGTGCCAACTAAAATGATAACCCAGAGCCATTGTTCCATATTGACCCTCCTTACTCGGACTCATCCGAAAGATTGATAACAAGCAGTTTTTCCTTGTCATCAAAGCGAGCAATGTACTTTTGACCATTTAAATTTTCATTTATGATCGCCGCAAGTTCATCACATACTATCTTATTACTAATTCTAGCATATCCTTTGCCAATTGACACCTTATGCAGGTGTTCTAGTTGAACAATCTTCAATTCTACTTCTCTTTTGGTCACCGGACGTATCACAAATTGCTTCAAATCGCGATTAATACCGATGGTAGCGTAACGTACATCACTGAAATAGGCGGCTGCGCTGTTGTTTAGTGTGATGTTGGTGTTGTACAGCGTTACAACCAGTGTGTGGGCATTTCCCGTTAACCACTCATACATTTGATCACCTTCTTTTTCATCATTATATTATAAATCTTATAATTCTTCAATATCTTTACTCACAAAGCAAACAAATTCGTGCAAAATTGTTTTTTTCCTTTATAATATAAACGTATGGAGGAAGTTATGCCGCAGATAAGTATCAACGAACTTACGATTCACTATAACGACAATCATCACACCGGTCGGTGTGTTGTGCTTTTACATGGATGGGGCCAAAACAAAACGATGATGGAACCCATAGAGCAGCAATTCGAAAAGGATTTTCGGGTAATCAATATTGATTTGCCCGGTTTTGGTGCGAGTGATCTTCCGCTTAAGCCATGGGGCGTGTATGAGTATACCGATTTTCTTAAAGAGTTTTTGGATGCGATCGAGGTTAAAAATCCGATATTGATTGCTCATTCTTTTGGAGCTCGTCTAGCCATCATCTTTGCGTCTTCTTATCCGACGCACAAGCTGGTTTTGACCGGTGCTGCCGGAATCAAACCCAAGCGCAGCATTGGCTATCATGTGCGGGTACGTACATATAAAATGGCAAAAGTCGTTTTCAAGCTACCGGGCTTAAACAGACATCAGGAATCTGTTCAGCGCTTCTTTGGAAGTTCAGATTACCGGGCGATCAGCGGTGTCATGCGTCAGTCATTCGTCAAGATCGTAAATGAAGATTTGACGCCTTTATTATCAAAAATCACGGCTCCGACATTGTTGATTTGGGGGCAGAAGGATGATGCAACTCCCTTGTGGATGGGTAAGTTAATGGAGAAGAAGATTCCGGATGCCGGATTGGTTGTTTTCGAAGATGATGATCATTATGCATACTGGAATCAAATGGTCAGGTTTAATAAAATTTGCGATGCTTTTTTAGCGGATGAGAAGGAGAACATGCAATGAGAATCACATTAATCAGTATAGCTCAAGTTGTATTCTTGTTTGCTTTGATCCTTTACGTGTGGATGCCGGGTAAGCATGCTTTGCACATGTTTCAACAAAATCGTTATGAGTTAAAGCGCTATCTTCCGTGGCTCAGTAAATCCATCACAGATTTCGGGTCAAAACTTGTTTTGTATTTATTCTTTTTATCTCCGCTGTTTTTATTGCTTTTCATTGAAGTTGAACTTTATTTTTGGATGGCTATGATTGTGATTGTAGCGCTATATGCTTTACTGTTATGGAAACTTGAAAAGCGTAAGCAATATATCAAACCGTTGAATTTGACGAACCGGGTTCGCCGGCAAATGTTAATCATGTTATTGCTTTTTATTTTGATCGTATTGCCCATGATGTTGTGGTTGCCAATGCGAGGCTGGTTGATTATGATACCGATATTCTACTGGTTGCCGTGGTTATTGATCGTATTAATGGCTCTTATTACCGAACCTATCGAAAATTTTGTTAAAAATTATTATATCTACTTGGCTAAGCGGATTTTACGCAAAAGAGATAATCTCATAAAAATCGGAATTACCGGAAGTTATGGAAAAACTTCAAGTAAAAATATTCTTAATGATATTTTGACGAATCAGTTTTATTCATTGATGACTCCGGCATCGTACAATACGCCGATGGGAATCACGATTACTATCCGGACGATGTTAAAGCCGATTCATCAGGTATTTATTTGTGAGATGGGTGCTGATAAAGTCGGTGAGATTGATATGCTTACAAAATTTGTGCGTCCGCAGTTTGGGATCGTAACATCAATCGGTCCTCAGCACTTGAATACATTTAAAACATTGGATAACATCATCAATGAAAAAATGAAGATGATAGAAAATCTGCCGATTTCAGGGGTTGGTGTGCTTAACCGTGATAATGAACACATACGTAATTATCGCATCAAGAATAAATGTCAAATCCTGTGGTATGGTATTGAAAGTGAAGATGTCGATTATCGTGCGGTCAATATTCGCTATTCACCAAAAGGTACGGAATTTGATGTTGTAACACGCGAGCAGGTAACGATACCGTTTGAAACTAAAATGCTGGGTGAACATAGTGTGTTGAACATACTTGCGTCCATTGCTTTAGGTAAGCATTTGGGGATCGATTGGGATCGTTTACAAAAAGCCGTAGCTTCGAGCCGGCAGGTGGAGCATCGTTTGGAAGTTAAGAAGATGCAAGGTTTTACCGTTATAGACAATGCTTTCAATTCAAATCCTGTCAGTGCGAAGAATTCGTTGCATATTCTCTCACTGATGCCAAACAAACGCATCATCATGACCCCGGGTATGATAGAATTGGGTGATAAGCAAGATGATTATAATCGGGCGTTTGGCGCAATGATGAAAGATAAGGCGGATATCGTGTTGTTAATTGGTAAAAATCAGACATTGCCAATCGTAGAAGGTTTGAAGGAGTCTGGTTTCGATATGGATCATGTTCATGTCTTATCGTCCGTCAAAGAGGCTTTTGCCTGGTTGGCATCCAATGCTTCAAAAGAAGATACTGTATTGATTGAAAATGATTTGCCCGACGCGTTTAGCCGTTAGCGTTCGGGCTTTTTTATTGTTTTCATTGAACAGGTTTTTAGGGTATAATGATACAGAAAGAAGGCGCTATTTATGAACTGGGAGCAATTTGCCGTTAAGGTTATGAGCATAAGTAAAATCGGATTAAAGTTTAGTAAGGATGATTATGCTCTGGAGAATTATGAAGAACTTGAGCGGATCAGCCGAGATATGTTGAATCACTTGCCTATCGAGCCAATTGCGAAAAACCTTTATGAGCGAGACTTGTACCCGACGCCGAATGTTTCGGTAAGAGTGCTTTTATTTGATAACCTGGGACGTTTGTTGTTGGTCAAAGAAAAAGCTGAGGACAAGTGGGCTGTTCCAGGGGGTTGGTGCGATGTGTTTGAATCGCCAAAAGAAAATGCCATCAGGGAAGTCAAACAGGAAGCGGGATTTGATGTTGAAATCGATCGTTTGGTCGGAGTGTTTCAACGTGAGAAATATAAAGATTATCCGACCTTAGTGTCGGAATATGTACATTATTTTGTTGGTCATATCGTAAACGGCGTGGCTATGCATAATCATGAAACTACGGAAGTCGCTTTCTTTGAAATTGACCGGTTGCCGGAGTTATCTAAAAAAACGACACGTCTGGAAATCGGACGTGCACTGGAAGTTGCATTATATGGCGGTGATGCCGCATTTGATTAGGAGGTCGACGATGAAAGTTACAGTGGGTGTATTGTTTGGCGGGGAGTCCGTTGAACATGAGGTTAGCATTATTTCTGCCGTTCAAGCAATGGAAGCATTAGACAAGACGCGATATGAAGTCATTCCTTTGTATATCTCGAAATCGCATGTTCTCTATACTTCATTATTGCTTCGCGATATCAAGCAGTATAAAGATATGAGTAAACTCATTCGGAATTTGGAGCCGATTTCTTTAGTGCGCCAAGAAAATCAAGTCATCGTGTTACCTCTAAAGAAGCGTTTGCTTTCGTCCCGACCGGTTGTATTGGATGTGGTAATTCCGGTCGTTCATGGTACACATGCGGAAGATGGTACGGTACAAGGATATTTGGAAATGTTGGGTGTTCCGTATGCCGGTTGTGATGTGATTGCAGCGGCAGTCGGTCAGGATAAAGTCATCATGAAGCATGTATTGGAGAATTCGCGGTTGCCGATCGTTCCGTGGTTTTGGTTTTATAGCGGACATGTCAATGACAGTAAGCAGGCCATCGTTACCAAAGCGAAGGAGATCGGATATCCGCTGATCGTTAAGCCGGCATGTTTGGGGTCTTCGATTGGGATCAAGACGGCTCATGATGAATCTGAATTGTTTGAAGCTATCGAATATGCTTCGATGTATGATCGTAAGATTTTGGTAGAGCGTAAGTTGGAGAATATTCGGGAAGTAAATTGCTCGGTTTTGGGTGTCGGGCTAGACATGAAGGCATCTTCGATTGAGGAAGTACTGAAGACAGATGAGATTCTGTCTTATGACAATAAATACCAAGGCAATACCAAAGGTGGTAATTCAAAAGGGATGGCATCGACCAGCCGTCAGATTCCGGCAAATATCGGTGAAGAGCTGAGCAATCAAATCAAGTATTTAGCCGTAAAGACCTTTGAAGTGTTAGGAGCTAATGGAGTATCAAGAATTGACTTTTTAATCGATGCGGATACGATGAAACCTTATATCAATGAAATAAATACGATTCCAGGTTCACTGTCTTTTTACCTTTGGCAACATGACGGGTTGGATTTTTCATCACTGATGGATACACTGGTTGAGCAGGCGATCGACAGGCAGAGAAGCCGCGAGAAAATGGTGTTTTCTTACCAGACGAATTTACTGGCAAACTTCGATAATAAGGGCTCTAAAGGGGCGAAATAGAAACGATGGCAACATCGTTTTTTTGTTGTGCAAAGCCACGTTTGAGGTTAAAATGGTAAAGTAGGAGGTGCATTATGGAAAATTGGGATGAATTGACATTAACAATGCTTAAAGAGATCATTGCAAATAAACAAGTAAAAAAATTGCGTGAGATTTTTGAAGAAGTCAACATCGTCGACTTGGCGGAAATGGCTGAGCAATGTACCTTGAGCGAGGTTCTTTTTGTCTTTAAGACGGTTAAAAAAGACGTCACGGCTGATTTATTTGCGTATCTGTCTGTGGATAAACAAGAAGAACTGATCAGAACCTTCACAGGACCGGAAATCAAAAGTATTTTGGATAATTTATACTTAGATGATGTGGTTGACTTTTTGGAGGAAATGCCGGAAAGCATCGTTAAGAAAGTCCTTCAAAATGCGACCAGTGAGCAGCGGGCAGAAATCAATACGCTTTTAAGTTATGCACCAAACTCGGCAGGCTCGATCATGACGACGGACTATGTGGAATTGTTTGAGCATCATACGGTTGAAGAGGCGATGGATCAGATCCGGAAACAAGGTAAAACAGCAGAAACCATCAATACTTGTTTCGTTATAAATAAAAGCAATACTTTGTTAGGTTCTATTTCTTTGCGTGAGATTCTTTTTGCTTCTGAAGATAAGGAAATCTGTGAAATTATGGATACGGACATTGTGGCAGTAACTACCGGCGATGACCAAGAAGAAGTTGGCCGCATTTTTCAGAAGTATGATATTTCGGTGGTTGGGGTTGTCAACAGCCAGTTTAAACTCGTTGGAATCATTACCGTCGATGATGTTATCGACGTATTAGAAGAAGAAGCAACCGAGGATATTCATTTAATGGCTGGTATCCGTCCGGTCGAGGGGTCTTATTTGGAATCCAATGTGTGGGAAATTTTTAAAAGCCGTATCCCATGGCTGTTGATTTTGATGATTCCGGCAACGCTGACAGGTATGATCATTGCAGGGAACTCGGCTATTTTACTGATTGTTCCTTCTTTGGTCAATTTTATTCCGATGTTGATGGATACGGCGGGAAATGCCGGTTCGCAGGCTAGTGCAATGGTCATCCGGGGAATCGTTGTCGATGATTTGTCGATAAAAGATTTTTTGGCGGTTCTGTTTAAAGAGCTTAGGGCATCCTTTATGACTGGGTTGATTTTGTTTGTGATCAACACCTTAAGAATATTGATATTTATGCCAAATGTTGGTATAACCGTTGCGATTTTGGTGTCTTTCACAGTTTTTCTTACCATCACACTGGCTAATCTGATCGGTGGTTTGTTACCTTTGTTTGCGTTGATATTGAAAATTGATCCGGCTTCGATGTCGGGTCCGGTCATTACGACGTTGGTCGACGCTGTTTCTTTGCTTGTATATTTTTCAATCGCGATTGCGGTTTTGGGCTAAAGGAGGTTAACCATGGTTGAAATGATGGATATTACTTCCCAACAATTGAGTGAACTGATCGAGTTGCGTCAAGTTAGGAATTTACGTTCGATCTTTGATGAGTATAACTTGATTGACTTAGCGGAAATTGTTGAGCAGTTGCAGTTGAAGGAAATTTTGTTTTTATTCAAGACGTTAAAGAAAGATATTACAGCTCAGATTTTTACTTATCTGACTTATGAGAAAAAGCAGGAAATCATTCAATCGTTCACATCCGTTGAAATTATGGCAATGTTGGATAATTTGTATACGGATGATATCGTAGATTTCTTAGAGGAAATGCCGGCGAATATCGTCAAGCAAGTTTTGAACTCTGCAAGCGCGGAGCAACGTGCGGACATCAATTTACTTTTAAGTTATCCTGAGTATTCTGCGGGTTCGATCATGTCTACGGATTTTGTGGAACTTGAGGCAACGGATACGGTGGCTCGGGCTATTCGGAAAATTAAACAGCAAGGTAAAACGGCTGAGACCATCAGTGTCAGTTATGTCATTTCTCAAAATCGTGAACTGGTAGGTACCGTTCGATTGAGAGATATACTTTTAGCAGAAACTGAGGATACGATTGAAGATTTGATGGATGTCGATGTCATTTCTGTTAAGACGCATGATGATCAGGAGTCGGTTGCTCATGTGATTAAGCGATATGATATTACGGTTGTTCCGGTGGTAAACGATGAGAATCGTCTGATTGGAATTATTACGGTCGATGATATCATTGATATTTTGGAAGATGAAGTAACTGAAGATATTCAAAAAATGGCAGCAATCATGCCGATCGAGGGATCTTATTTGAAGATGTCGATCAAAGAGATGACGAAGAGCCGGATTACGTGGTTGTTGGTACTGATGGTTTCCGCAACGTTTACCGGTACCATTATTTCGGGATATGAGGATGCTTTGCTTTTAATTCCTGCTTTAGCAGCTTCTATTCCGTTGATTATGTCAACAGCAGGGAATGCAGGCTCTCAGGCGTCTGCGATGGTCATTCGTGGTATTGCAGTTGGAGAATTATCGGTGAGTGATTACTTGAAAGTCATCTTCAAGGAAGTACAGGTAGCGATCCTTAGCGGTTTGGTATTGTTTGCGATCAACTGGTTGCGTCTGATGATATTCACGCCGGAAACAAGTATGACTGTAGATTTGGTTATTTCTTTGACACTGATGCTTACGGTGGTGATTTCTAAGCTTGTCGGTGGTGTTTTACCATTGATTGCCATGTTTTTTAAGCAGGACCCAGCCGCAATGGCGGCTCCATTGATTACAACTATGGTCGATGCAGTGGCTTTGATGATTTATTTCAGTCTGGCAGTGTCTATGTTGGGTTTATAATTGATTTTTGGTATAATTGACTTGTAAGTAAAGGAGAAATTTATGTCTACACCACATAACAAGGCAGTTGAGGGGCAAATTGCGAAGACAGTTTTGATGCCGGGGGATCCGCTTCGGGCGAAGTTTATAGCTGAGAATTTTTTAGAGAATGTTGAGATGTTTAATGATGTTCGTAACATGTTTGGATACACGGGAACTTATAAGGGTCACAAAATTTCTGTGATGGGTTCGGGCATGGGTATGCCGAGCATCGGGATTTATTCTTATGAACTATATTCTTTCTATGGTGTTGAGAATATCATTCGGATTGGATCTGCGGGTTCTTATAGCAAGGATGTCAATTTGTATGATGTCGTATTGGCGGATAGTGCTCGGAGTGAGTCGAGTTTTGCCTTAACGGCATTTGGTTATAAGGAAGATGTCATGTTACCATCTGTAAAACTAAATGGTAAACTGATTTCGGCGGCTGAGCGTTTGAATATCCCGTTTGCTTTGGGACGGATTCATTCCAGTGATGTGTTCTATCGTGATTCGGGTGTCTCTTTTGAGGATATTTTCAAGCAAACCGGTTCGGTAGCGGTTGAGATGGAGTCGTTTGCATTGTTTGCCAATGCGAAGAAATTAGGTAAGCATGCGGCTTGTTTAGTGACGATTTCGGATTCACTGGTGACACATGAAGTCACATCACCGGAAGAACGTCAGAATTCTTTTACCAAGATGATGCAAATTGCTTTGGAAATGGCTTTTGAATAGGCCGAAAGGAGAAGCAAAATGAAACATATTATATTTGTTAAGGATATGAACTGTGAACATTGTGTTAAGCGGATCACTGAAGCACTTAGTGAGACCAGGGTTGATTTTGAGATCAATCTTGAGCGTCAGGCAGTGATTGTCGAGGGTCGCAATGATATTGTTCATATTGCGAAAATGGCAATTCGCGAGGCGGGGTATACGGTTGAATAGGCCTGAGTAATCAGGCCTGTTTTTTTTATAAAATGCTTAAAAATACTTGCACAAAATCAGTGCGTATGATAACATAAAAAGGCGCTAAGTTGGTCAGCAAGTGTATGGAGATGTACTCAAGAGGCTGAAGAGGTGCCCCTGCTAAGGGTATAGGTCGGGAAACTGGCGCGAGGGTTCAAATCCCTCCATCTCCGCCATTCTTAGATAAAAACGGTTCAGTGGTGTAGTGGTTAACATGCCTCCCTGTCACGGAGGAGATCGCGGGTTCGATCCCCGTCTGGACCGCCATTATTTTTTGCAGGTGTAGTTCAATGGTAGAACACGACCTTGCCAAGGTTGATACGGGGGTTCAATTCCCCTCACCTGCTCCATGTGCATTTTAAGCCCTAAATCAGGGCTTTTTTCATGCCGTGACTATACAGTGACTATACAATTCAAATAAATATACGTTTTCTGGAGCGAAAAAATAACTGCTCCAAAAGAAAACGAAACTCATTGATAAGTCTCGTTTGTGACTATACAGATGACTGTACTAGAATGTTTTCAGAATCGTCATCAGGTTCTCTTCCGATTCCTTCATCAGATGGGTATAGACCTTCAAGGTCATATTGACATCAGAGTGGCCCAGTCGCTTTGAGACGGCAACAATGTTGGCACCTTTGCTGATCAGGTTGGATGCATGACTGTGTCGCAGATCATGGACCCGGATCACCGGCAAGAGTGGAAGGTTATCTTTGGCCAATGCCTCGTTGCATCTGGTGATCGCATCCACGAACTGTCTTTGGATCGAAGAGATCCCAACCGGCTCGCTATCTCCAAACAGGAAGCGACCTGGACGCTTTAGAAGCGGGTTCAACATCTCGACCATATGTTCATCCAACTGAATCTTTCGCTTGCTGGCGACGTTTTTTAGGGGCCGAAAGCCAACGGTGTTAGATCGGATGCTTTTGTCGATATTGAGGATTCCGTTTTTGAGATCTGTTTTGAGTAAGGCTTTTCCTTCGCTGCGTCTTAGACCGGTGCGAAAGAGTAGGGTGAAGTAACACTGGAAGACATCACTGTCCACATACTTGATAAATTGATCAAATTGCTCTGGGGTCCAAACCTGCATGTCTTTCTTGTCATCACTGTTGCTGGAGAGCTTGGAAAGCATCTTGGTTTGATCTTTGAAGTCGTAGAAATTGTAGGCAAAGCGTGAGATCGATTTGACCAGAGTGATCGCTTTGTTCTTGTAACTCTTAGAGTAGGATGAATCCAGGATCGCCGATCGGATTGAAATGTAGTCTTTGGATCGGATCGCGGTGAACTTTCTGGGATAGAGTGGTTTCAGGAACAGATCAGCCACATGCCGGTACTCATGGATCGAATCCGCATTGGCAGTGCCTTTCTTGTTCTCAAGAAACTTCTCAACGATCTCTGCATACGTGATTGACTGGCTAGCCGAAGGATTTAAACTCTTACGGAATTCAGTCTCGTAGTTTTGTGCTTCGCGTTTGGTCTCAAAGCCGCGTTTGGTATGCACCACGGCTTTACCGGTGGTATCTCGGTATGCAGCACTGACATACCAAGTCTTTCTCTGAACATCTCTATAAACGGCCATATTTGAGGTCCTCCATTTTTTGTTATAATGAAGGTACAACAATCTCTACCCTGAGTTTCTGTTGTACCGCATCCCTGGTCGCACAGGGATGTTTTTTATTGTCTTATAGTTCGTGGGCGGCGCAAGCCCAAACCAGCTTGCCTAGGATCTGGACATCCGGCTCATCCTTACTAAACATGAAAGGCTTATGAGCAGGATTGAAACTGAGGGGCTCAAGCACAATATAGTCTGTCAGGCGAATAAAGCGCTTCAGCGTTGCGTCATCACCATTCACTAAGATTGCTCCAACCTCTCCGTTCTCCAGCACTGAAGTCTTCTGTAGGACCGCAATATAGCCGTCTGGTATGATCCGGTTCATACTGTCTCCGGTAACGATCAAGCCAAAGAGATTGTCTTTCTTCGCTAACCATCCTGGGATATCGATTTCACCCAAGTCGTTTTGAATGGCCTCAAAGGGAGAGCCAGCTGCGATCCGCCCATAGACTGGGATCTTTTTGGCACGAACGATTCGACTCACCGGCGCAAACACCTGGTTATCGATTCGCCCCAGAAGGAAGTTGACATCGATGTTAAAGTAATCCGTTATTCGTGTAAGGAGTTCAAGATCAGGTTGGCGTGATCCTTGCTCATACATACTGACCGTACTCTCGGCAAGCTCAAGATCCTGAGCGAGTTGTTTCTGAGTTAAGCCGGATGCTTTTCTTAATTCTCGTAAACGTTCACTAAAAGTAGCCATAAGGTTCACCTCAGGTGAAAGTATAGCACACGCAACGTGGGAACGCAACGATAACATTTCAAAATGTGCTAGACTTTCAGTGTGAAGTCTTTTAGAATATCCTTGCGGGCCGAGATTAGGCTTGTTGTTTCCCGCTCTGGGACAAGGAGGACGTCGTTTGGATCGAGTAAAGGTTGGCATGCGCTTGATGGCATTGAGAGGGTCGAAAACCCGGGAAGAAGTGGCTTATTTCACGAAAATCACGGTGAAATCGCTGGAATCCTATGAAAGAGGGTACCGGATGCCGGTGGATGCAGCCAAAGTGAAGTTGGCCAGATACTATGGAGTAACGGTAGATTCGATCTTCTATGCGGAATAACGCACAAAATGTGCGGATAATCTGAAAGAAGGGAAGGGAAGTGCGATGAAGATTCTGTTTAATGCTTATGCAACCAAGAGTGATATTCAAGAATTGATGGGTGGTGGACGATGGAAGAAAGTCTCCAAGGTGTTTGATGAATGCAAGAAGCTGGAGAATGATCCGTTCAATCTCAGACCAAACAAGGTCCCTTCTCATCTGGTGTTCAAGGTCTTAGGACTCAATTATAGTTTCGCATTGAGACAATATAAAGAGCAAACCAACGCGCAGTCCTCAAAGACAGCACAACTGTCCAACTAAATGCCCAACCCACAAATTTCATTTGACACCAGTAAACACTAATGCGTAAGGAAGATTTTATTAGAGCGCAGTCTCCGTTTATTCAGGAACAAAGACTCAATGAGAAATCGAAGAGAACACTCTCGAAGTATGATCGAGACATCCAGAAATTCATTGACTTTATTCCGGATCAAACCGAGATCACGAAAACCGATGTACTGGCCTACAAGGAACACCTATGCGAGGGTCGTTACCTGACTTCCAGTATCAATAATTACCTCACCATCCTCAACACCTTCTTGAAGTGGTGCGGTCAAGGCGACCTTAGGGTTCGCGAAATAAAAACGCAACAAAAATCCAGTCTATCGAATGTGGTCAGTGAATCGGATGCGAAACGATTACTTCGTTTTGCGAAGAAGAGAGGGAGAGACGATATTACCCTCATCATCAAGATTATCCTGACCACCGGTATACGGATCAATGAGCTCGAGTGGTTTACGGTTGAGAACCTCAAAGGAACACATTTTAGTGTTCAAAACAAAGGCAAGGAAAGAGACATCATTTTAACTCTTGAATTGGCCAGAGAACTCCGTAAATACGCAAGAGTCCATAAAATAGAATCCGGCAGGATCTTCGTCATTAGTTACTCCACGATTTGGAGACAGATGAAGATCATTGCCGGGGCTGCAAAAGTCAATCTGGATAAAGTTCATCCTCACAGTTTCAGACATCTGTTTGCGAAGTCGTTCATGGCTCAATACAACAATGTCTTGGACTTGGCGGATATTCTGGGTCACAGTTCATTAGAAACCACCCGGATCTATACTCGATCCTCTATTGATGAGAAACGAGCAAAACTTGAAAATCTCAGGAAGCAGCCAAAGAAATAAGAGGGAGAATCCATAATGTATAGAACCCACGTAGTAAACCTAGATGTTCATTTTTTTGAGAATCCCAAAATCAAACTCATTCGTAGTAAAGCTGATGGACATGCCTACCTCAATTTTTGGATTTACTTGCTGACACTTGGCGCAACAGCCTATAGTGACGATACGATCGGCGGTCCAGATGGAAACCCATTTTCTGTCCAGGACATGTCTGTTATCTCCGGATTTCATCCCCGGATCATTCAAGAAGCGCTGGATATCTTTGAAGAATTCCATATGATCGTTTTTGTAGAAGGTTATATCAAATTGAGAAATTGGAAACACTACCAGTTGATGGAAGGTTATTATGACTGATATCCGATGGGTAAAACTGGCTTCAGACATCTTCAAGAATCGAAAGATTACCCAAATCCGTGATCAAGCAGAAGGGAATGACATGGCATTGATCTGGATCCAGTTGATGTGTTTGGCTGCGGATACCAATGATTGTGGTCTTATCTACTTCTCGGACAATGTCCCGTACACAATTGAAATGCTGGCGGTTGAACTGAAACACCCCATTGAAAGAGTTGAAAAAGCGCTTGGTTTATTTACGCAATTCAATATGATCTCGATAAAAGAGAAGGTGATCTCGATCCTGAACTGGGAAGTGTATCAAAACATCGAAAAGCTTGAAATCATCAAGGAATATAACCGAATCAAGAAGCAAGAACAACGCGCAAAGCAGAAAAAACAAAGCGAAATTGTGGTCTCGAAAATGTCGGGGACAAGTCAAGGAAGTCAAGACATAGAATTAGCATTAGATATAGCAGGTAGCAAAAAGAAAGTTAAAGAAAAAAGTAATAAAAAAGAAAGCGGGCAACCGTTGCCGAAGGATGGTAGGGAGTTCCCGTCCTATGGGATCATCCTTGGATCTGAGCATCTGTATCCGGTAGATGAGGAGAATTGTAATGAAGGCGATTCAACAATGTCTTCCCAATGTTCCCTCAATTAGCTCATCAACTTCGGGTTCACTTGAGATTCAGATTCAAAGATACAATGATGAGCAAGGAACGCTTAAAGGTCAAAATTGTCAGTTATGTAAGAACAAGGGCTACATCATGATCCTGGATGAGGGTTATACTGCTTTGAAACCTTGTGATTGTCAAAAGAAGAGAGAAACAAGAGGTATAGTCGAAAAGAGTGGGATGAAGAAGCTGATCCAGGACTATACTTTCGAAACATACGATTCCAAGGCGATGTGGCAGCGAATCATCAAAGAGAAGGCTCTTGCATTTATCCATGACCAAGGTCACTGGTTCTTCATCGGTGGCCAAGTCGGAGCCGGAAAGACCCACATCTGTACTGCGATCGTCAATGAGCTAATGAACTTGGGAAACCAG
>PHAF01000027.1 GCA_002841605.1 Firmicutes bacterium HGW-Firmicutes-10
TCATGGGTTTCAATATACCAAAGCGAACACTTTGTGGCCAAGTAGAAACTGTCACGCGGATACTTTTTCAGTACTTCACCGACAAACAATTCGCTTTCCTGTTCATGATATGGGTAAGCTGTGTCGATGTATGTCACACCTTCTTTGATGGCTACATCCATCATTTCTTCCGCTTTGATACGATCGATTTTACCAGATTCCAACAATGGAAAGCGCATGCATCCGAATCCCAACAACGAGGGCTTTATGCCCGGTTTTTTCATTTCACGATATTCCATAGATAACCTCCTGCTCTAGTACAATTATACCTTTAATTCACAAGAAGTGAGCAATGAATTAAAAAACTGCCGAGAGGCAGTTTAGTTGAAGAACATGAAGTAGATAACGGCGATTGCGACTAAGGCCAGCAATATAAAAATTGACTTAAGAGATTGTTTGGTCTCCTTGATATAGTTATACGTCTTTTCAAATCCTTTGCGCTTATAGATGTTTTTCGATTTTGGCTCGTTTTTGATATATTCCTTGACCATTCGGTGATCGTCCATATATTTCTTATAAGATTCAACGGAAGGACATACGGATTTATCTTTTACAGCAATGAAAATCGTTTTCCAATCCAGTGTCGTACCTTCGCTGATCGGATCGAAATCCCGAATGGTGGAAGGACTGACCGTCGTCTTGATTTCATCCTTCACAAAATTAGGATCGCGCTTGTATACAACCAAGGTACGGGGGGTCGTCATAAACTGAGCGACCATCGCGGTCATACGATCGAATGCCGCATGGATTTTAACCGGGTCAGTCGTAACCAAAGACGGGAAATCCAATGTTAAAAAGGATTCAGCTTTTTCAATAAAGCCATCTGCACTTCTTGCAGACTCAACTGCCGCATATTCACGGAAATCCGTATTGATGTAATAACGGGATTTAATATTGGCTTCCGCTGATTTGACGAAATGGACCAAAAGCTTGGTTGCCTCTTCTTTGGATAATTTAGATAAGAGTTCTTTTACCTCATCAACCAAATCTTCGATTTTTTTATACGGGGTAAATGCGTACGCTTCATCGACATATACCTCTTCATAATCAAGATTTTGATAAGTGGAAATCAGTTCAAACATTTCTTTAAAATCTTTCATACATTATTTTCCTTTCTTGCGCAACGACTGCACATAAATCAGGATACCCACCTGATATAAACCAAAGACTGCGATGGCCATCATACCAAAGAAATACAATGGCTGATAATCTCCGACAAAAGCTCCTGCGATAGCCGCAACAGTTATTGCGATATAGGAGAAAATGCGGATATTGACGATTTTATAAGATTCATCCAAATGTGTCTGAATAAATCCGATCCTTTTGGAAGGTGTGAAATTTAACTGCAAAGGAAATGAGCGGATCTTGAAGAAGTAAAACCACGCTTCAACTAATCCAAGAGCCAGTACTCCCGATCCTACAGTCAACAGTAAGTCCTCATCGGTTATGACCATGGCCATCAATGATACAAACAAAACTATAAATATGCGATAGTGATAAATCTGGATTTGCTTGACATCATCTTTTGTGACCTGGTATGCCTTCTTTAGCATCGGCCGATAGTAGATAAGACGATGTTGTTTTCCTTTGAATATATTGATTCTCTGATACTGCGCTTCGATTTCTGTCATTTTAACATTAGGCATTGGATGAGCACCTCTCTACCGATATTATACTGTATTGTCGGTTTATTTAAAAGAATCGCAAAGTCTATTTGAATGTTTTTGCAATATTTAGTAAACTTATAATAGAATATGCAAGAATGAAGGTTGAAATCTATGAAAAAGGCTATCATCAGCTGTGCAGTTTTCGAACCCTATCTGAAGCATCTGCTATTAAACAGAGACGATATTTCTTCAATCGTTTTTTTAGAAGTGAAGCAACATAATCATCCTGAACAATTAGCTATCCTTCTTCAAGAAGAAATCAATAAAATCCATGATGTTGATGAGATTTTGGTCATGTACGGTTTATGCGGGAATGCCATTTTACCTTTAAAAAGTTCGGGTATACCCATCCGGTTATTGAAAGTTCATGACTGTGGAATGGTGCTTGCGGGAAGCCGGCAACGATACAAAGAGCTGTTTGCCCATCGGTTAAGTCAAAGTTATGCTTGTGCGGCATATGATGTATTGGACAGTGTGGAGAATTACCGGATGTCTTTGGAGTACTTGCGTATCAAGCAGGAGTACGGTGAAGAAAATGCGGAGTATGTCCTTGAGATGTTACATAAGCCGAAAAATGAGACGACGGTTTACTTTGACTTTGGACTTGATGAAGATCAGCGGTTTCTGAATAAAAACCAAGGTCGACCGTTGGAGGTCGTTGCCGGGGGATTGCAGATGATGCAAGACTTCATCGATGGAAAAGATAAAGATTCCGTTGTGCTTAATAAAAATGAGGAATTGTTTGCGCTATATGATTTGGACGAGGTTTTCGTCAGTAAGGAGAAATGACATGAAGTTGCAACTTGCGTTGGATGTTTGTTCGATTGAAGAGGGATTGAGATTGGTTGAATCGGTCGTTGATTATATCGATATCATTGAAATCGGGACACCGCTGATCATTGAGCACGGACTTTATCCGGTCGTTCTGTTTAAGGAAGCATTTCCACACAAAATGATCCTGGCCGATGCAAAAATCATGGATGCCGGAGAACATGAGGCAAACTTGTGTTTTGCTAAGGGTGCGGATATCGTTACGGTGTTGGGTGTGGCCCATAACAGCACGATTGCCGGTGTCGTCAAAGCCGCAAAAACTTATGGCAAACAGGTAATGGTTGATATGATCGATGTGATCGACATTCAGTTTAGGGCTCAGGAAGTTGAACGATTGGGTGTGGACTATGTGTGCGTGCACACAGCATTTGATATTCAATCGACCGGAGTTAATCCGTTGGATGAACTTCGATTGATCAATGAAGTTTTGAGTCAGGGAAAAGCAGCGGTAGCCGGTGGCGTAAAGGTTACGACGGTGAAAGATATCGTTAAAGAAAACCCGGAAATCATCGTGGTCGGCGGGGGAATTACCTCTCAATCCGATCCGGTAGTGTCGGCCAAACGAATCAAGGAAATCATGGAGGGAAAGTAAATGAATGCCAGAGAAAAAGCGTTGTTGGTCGTATCAGAATTAAGAGAAGCGTTGATGCGCATTCCTTTGGGACTGACCGAAGAAGTTTGTGATGTGTTGTTGAAGGCGGATGAGATTTTTGTGGCTGGGGCTGGGCGAAGCGGTCTTATGGCGCGGGCTTTCTGTATGCGCTTGATGCATTTGGGCCTGCGCAGTTATATGGTCGGGGAAGTCGTTACGCCGAATTTGCGAAGCAGTGGCGTTTTGGTGATATGTTCGGGATCAGGGGAGACCAAAAGTCTGGTGTCCATGGCTGAGAAAGCTGTTTCACTAGGGGCTCCCATCGTTTTGGTTACTATCAATCCGGATTCAACGGTCGGAAAGTTGGCGAGCGTCATCGTGAAGATCGATGCACCATCACCCAAAGCCCTTAAAGAAGGGGATATCGTCTCAATTCAACCTATGGGAAACCTATTTGAACAAAGTTTGTTATTGTACTTAGACATCGTGATCATGGTACTGATGGATCGGATGAATATCGATAAAAACAATATGTTCTCGCGTCATGCGAACCTAGAATGATCAAGCCGGACTTCCGGCTTTTTGATTGAAAATGAAAGAATATGAAAGATAATGACAATTATTTGTTGTGTTTGAATGCTTTCTGACCTATAATAAAGATAGAATATGAAGGAGATTGTTATGCCAAGAAGAACAAGTGAAATCATTGAAAAGATGAAGGGTGGTCTGATCGTATCGTGTCAGGCATACCCGGATGAACCGATTTATACCGAAGATATCGTATTGGTCATGGCACGGGCCGCCCTGTGGGCTGGGGCTGTTGGTATTCGGGCGAATTCGCCTCGCGATATCCGTCTGATCAAAAGTGAAATCGACTTACCGATCATTGCCCTGTATAAAATGTGGTTTGAAAACACCGATGTCTTTATCACGCCAACGCTGGACGCATGCAAACAACTGATTGAAGCCGGAGCGGATATCATAGCGTTGGACTGTACCTTTCAAATCAATCATGAAGGTAAAAGAGCCATTGAGTTATTACCGAAATTAAAAGAAGCTTATCCGGATGTCTTGGTATTTGCGGATGTTTCGACCATCGAGGAAGCACGTGAAGCCGTTCGTTTGGGTGCGGATATCGTTGCTCCGACGTTATATGGTTACACCAAAGAAACCGCTCATATTGAAGGTGCGGATTATCGAATGTTCGGTGAGTTTTGTCGGGAATTGAATGAAGATGCCTATGTGTTTATGGAAGGACATATTTACACACCGGAAGATGCAATGAAGTGCATTTTCTTAGGTGCACATGCGGTTGTGGTGGGTGGAGCGATCACGCGTCCGCACTTGACAGCCAAGCGCTATGTTGATTTGCTCAGCGGTTATCAGGACAATTGGCGCAATGCCGAGCGCAGTAAACACATACACAAATAATGAAGTAACTGACGGTTTTAACGTCAGTTTTTTGCATAATTTATTAGTTTATTTTGCTATAATATGAATAGAAAAGAACTATATCATGGTCAAAAAGAGGAGGAACTATGAGTCATCAAGAAATTCTGGCAAACATTCAGGAAAAGGTCATCAAGGGGAAAATCAAGGAAATCGAGCAGTTGTGTGTTTCGGCGCTTGAAGAGGGGTTGAGTGCCATGGAGATTTTGGAAGGCGGTTTATTGATGGCGATGCAACGGGTGGCGGAAGCGTGGAAAAACGGCACAGCCTTTATTCCCGAAGTATTGATTACAGCACGGGCGATGAATATCGGTCTGAGTGTTTTAGAACCGCAGTTGGCTAAAGGAGAAAGAAAAAACCGGGGAAAAGTCGTGGTTGGAACCGTTTTGGACGATTTGCACGACATCGGCAAAAATCTGATCAGTCTGATGCTTAAGTCACGGGGATTTGAAATCGTTGATTTAGGTGTCAATGTCAAACCGGAAAAATTTGTGGATGCAATCAAAGAGCACAAACCTCAGGTTTTGTGTATGTCCGCACTGCTGACTACCTCCATGATTCATTTCAGAGAAGTAATCAGTGCTTTAGAGCAAGCCGGATTGCGTGAGGATTTGGTGGTTTGTGTCGGTGGTGCACCAGTGACTCAAGCCTATGCCAATCAAGTAAAAGCCGATGTATATACACCGGATGCCGTATCTTTAGCTGATCATCTTGAAGCGCGCTTTGCGTAAGGAGGTATACCTATGCCATTGGATCAATCAAAATTTCCGAAAGCGAAGAAGAATCTTCTGAGTCGTGAGGAAGTAAAAGCACTGATTAAAGGAAAAGGGAATACCCGTCCGGCACAGTGCATCACTCCGGTACTGTATTTACCTTCGGAACAACCGTTTCGACAAAAAGATATGGAACTGATCATCGAGGAATATCCGGATGATGCGGTATTCTTTGAGTATACCCGTCCGAAGAATTTCGGAAAACCGGGGGATCGCTATGTTTGGTGTGATGTTGCCAATGCCGATCCTTTGTTGCATAAAAATGAAGACGAAATCGGCATTGATGAAAAAACAGCCTTGGAATGGGAAGTCATCGAACAAATATCACCGGATGTACCGGATCCGTATTTTCCGGAATGTCTGGTTCAAGACTACTTTGAAGATGACGGCCGTTACCGCGGTATATTTTGGACACGTCTTTCCTTTGAACGTCTCTGGCACTTTAGAGGTATGACTAATACACTGATGGATTTCTATACCAATCCCGATGAAGTGAAAGCGCTGTTGCTTAAGTTGAGAAATATAATCTTTAAGGTTATTGATCGCTCCGTTGATGAGTATCACTTCGATGCGATTGCCTTCACCGATGATATCGGTATGCAGGACCGTCCGTTTTTCTCTGAGGATATCTTCTTGGAATTCATCAAACCCCATTACAAAGAAGTCATCGACTATGCCCACAGTAAAGGCATGGACGTTTGGTTACATACCTGCGGGAACATTGAACCATTTATCCCTCATATGATTGAAATCGGTCTCGATGTTTTGCATCCGATTCAAAAATATTCGATGGACGAAGAAAAAATCATTGAACAATATCGTGATCAGATCTGCTTTTGGGCGGGAATGGAAGTTCAACGTATATTACCTTTTGGTACACCAGAAGACGTTTGTCAGGAAATGCGCTTTTTAATTGATACGTTCTATCTTCCGAATAAAGGCCGACTGGTGCTTTCCAGCGGCAACCGTTTCCGTCATGACATTCCGACCGAAAATATCCGGGCTTTCTTTGAAGAACTGTATGCCTATGGATCGTATGTTGAGAAGCATGGTGTCGGTAAACATGAATCACCATCCAAAGGGCACACGGTTTTACCGGATCGCTGATGAAGGTAAAAAAAGGTTCAAATCTGTTTGAAGAGGCTCGCAGTCAGGGTTCGCTGAGTGCTCTTTGTAATGGTCGGGGAATGTGTGGTAAATGCAAGGTAAAATTGGATGTTGAATTGCCATTGACACCGACCGAAGTGAAACTTTTATCCGTTGCGCAAATCAGAGACAATGTCCGATTGGCTTGTCAACATCTTATCCTTGAAGAGGATGTGAATTTGACCTTAATCGATAAAGAGAACATCGTCGTATTGGGGTTGGATAAAGGTCATGTCGATATACATAAAAAGAAATCAGACCTATTATGTGCCATCGATTTAGGTACAACGACGGTAGTAATGGTGCTGATTGACGGTGCTAGCGGTAACGTACTGAACCAACATACGTTCACCAATCCGCAGCGCACCTATGGAGCCGATGTGTTATCACGTATCGAAGTGACACTCTCCAATAATGACAGTTGTCACAGATTAATAAGAAATGAAGTCAAAAAAACCATCGATGATATCGTTGACCGGTATCAACCGAAATCGATGACTATCGGAATTACCGGCAATACGACCATGACGCACTTATGGCTCAATGCGGATGTAAAACCATTGATACAAATTCCTTACCGGCCATCGGTAGCGGATATAACATTTCAATCGATCCGAAAAGAGTTAGGGATCGATGTTGATGGGGATATCACGGTTTATCCACCGATTGGGGCTTATCTGGGAGCAGACATTCTGGCCGCAATCGCTTTGTTTGACTTGTTTGATACAAAGAAGAACATCTTGTTTGTCGACTTGGGCACCAACGGTGAAATCGTTTTGGCTTGTAACGGGCAATTGTATGCGACCAGTACCGCGGCCGGTCCGGCGTTTGAAGGTGTCAACATGTCTTCGGGGTGTCAAGCTGTGGATGGAGCGATCGATCACTTCTTCAATGATCGGGGTGAACTTCTATTTACGACGATTAACGAGGCATCCCCGGTGGGTATTTGTGGCTCAGGGTATATTGATTTGATCAGTTGCCTGCTTGAGGGACCCTTGGAGTCCAGTGGATACATGGCGGAAGAAATGGTCTTTTACAACAATCCCAAAGTATCTATCACGCAAAAAGATATCCGTGAGTTTCAACTGGCAAAAGCAGCGATTCGCAGTGGGATGGATATGTGTCTGCACCACGCAAATATTTCGTATGATCAGTTGGATGCACTGATGATTGCGGGTGGATTTGGTAAGCATATCAATCTGGATGCGGCCATTAATATTGGGTTGATTCCGAAGCAATGCAAAGAAAATACAGTTTTTGTAGGTAATTCTTCTTTGGCAGGATGTGTCAGTTGGCTGACAAATGAGAAAGAAATTCCGACAAAAGATGATATTTCATCCGTTAAGATTATTGATTTGGCGGGGTCAGAGCAGTGGTTACAACTATTTACCGAACATATGATGTTTGAGGGAGGAAACGCATGACGACTCATGAAAAGATTGCGGTTGATTTGTTTAATCAGGGATACAATTGTTCCCAAGCGGTGTTTTGTGCCTTTTGTGATGTCACGAAGTTAGAGCGTGATGAAGCTTTTAAAATCTCATCTTCATTTGGCGGCGGAATGGGACGTTTGGGTGAAGTTTGCGGAGCATTGACCGGAGCTTTTATGGCGACGGGAATGTTGCTTAGCGGAGTGGATGAGAAGGACAAAGCAGCGAAAGAAGTGCATTATGAGAGAGTCAAACAACTTGGAGAGAGGTTTCGCGAAGAAAAGGGGTCACTGTTATGTCGTGACTTGTTGGAAATCAACAAAACCCGTCCTCAAGAAATCCGGGATGGGATTAAGGTGAAGGATTGTGAACATTTGGTGGCAACCGCCGCAAGGATGTTGGATGAACTTTTAGAAGAAATGAGAGGCTAAGAAAAATTATGAGAAAAAAAGCAAGTGAAATGTCCGTCAGAGAGTTGGCGGCGTATATCGATCAGTCGGTGTTAAAACCGGAGTTTACCGAAGCAGAAATTCGCAAGTATATTCAAGAAGGAATCGACTTTGGTTGTAGAACCGTCTGTATCAATCCCTCATCCTTGGATATCGCTCAAGAAATGTGCAAAGGGACCGACACGAAAATTTGTGTCGTCAGCGATTTTCCGTTTGGTTTAAGTACGACAGCATCCAAAGTCATGCAGGCAAAGATGTACTGCGAGGGTTGGGATATATTTGAATTGGATATGGTCGCAAACTATGGATGGATTCGTAGCGGCAAGTGGGATGATGTCCGTGAGGATATCAGGGCGGTATGCGATGAGTGTCACAAGCACAACGTCGAGGTGAAAGTCATTTTTGAAACCGATGCGCTAACGTTGGATGAAGTGAAAAAAGCGACAGAAGTGGCCATTGAAGCCGGAGCGGATTTCGTTAAGACTTCGACCGGATTCTTTACAAGCAAAACCGACGGTGCAACCGTGGAAGTCATTTCAGCCATGATGGATGTGGCGAAGGGACGTTGTAAAATCAAAGGTTCCGGTGGTATTCGTACACGTGAACACTTTTTGACCTTGATCGATATGGGTATCGATCGCATGGGTATCGGATTTAAATCGACACCGGTCGTTTTAGATATAGCCAATCAGAAAAAGGATGATGCCGGTTGCAAAGAAACTTACTGACAGACATCACTCTGAATGACGTTGCGCGTTTGCGCATCGATCGTCTTAGAATGAATATGCTTCATGCCAAAGCTTCGCTGTGTTCGCAGCGGGCTTTGTTGTATACGGAATCGTTTAAGCAAACCGAGAATGAGCCATATATAGTGAGGAAGGCCAAAGCCTTTGCGCATACCTTGGATCATATGCCGATATTTATCGAAGAAGATAGTCTGATTTTTGGTAACATGGCATCCAAGAATTTTGCAGCGCCGATATATCCGGAATATTCGATGGACTGGCTTGTGGATGAGATAGATACCTTTTCTTTGCGAAAAGGTGATGTATTTGAAGTGGATGAAAAGGTCAAAGCGGATCTACTTTCGATTTCTGACTTTTGGCTTGGAAATACACATAAAGATGAAGTTGGAAGAAATCTGACCGATGAGATTCGCTTGGCCAGTAAAACCGGAGCTTTGCATCTGGGTGGAATTTCGATGTCCGGTGATGGTCACATCGTGCCGGATTATCCGAGTTTGTTAAGCCGTGGCTTTCGATGGTATATTGATGAGGCTAAAAGAAAACTTGAGCAAAATTTCAATGATCAACAACGGTACTTTTATCAGGCAATCATCATTTCTCTAGAAGCAGCGTTGCGCTGGATCAAGCGGTATGGTGAGTTAGCTAAGCAAATTTCACTTGAAAAATCAGGTCAACGCAAGGTTGAGTTACAGAACATGTCCAAGATGGCGATGACCTTAATGGAACAACCGGCAAGTGGTTTTATGGAGTGTGTTCAAGCCACCTATCTTGTTCATATTTTACAGTTGATTGAAAGCAATGGTCATAGTTTCTGTTTCGGTCGGTTTGATCAGTATGCGTATCCATATTACATTAAAGATATTAAGCATGGAAAAATGAACGAAAGTTACGCTCTTGAAATCATCACTCATTTCTTCCTGATGGCCAATAGTACAAACAAGATCCGTCCCAACGGACATACCAAATTCTCTCAAGGTTATCCGATGTATTCCAATCTGATGATTGGCGGACTTACCCCACAAGGCAAAGATGCGACCAATTCTCTTTCCTATTTGTGTATTGATGCGATGAATCTGACTGCACTGAAAGAACCGAATTTTTCGATGCGATATCACAAGGATACACCATTAGAATTACTGGAATTGGCGGCGAAGCTGATTCGCACCGGAACCGGGATGCCTGCACTGTTTAACGACGCGGTAGCTATTCGCGGTTTGATGGATTTGGGAATTCCGATGGAAGATGCGCGCGATTACTGTGCGATTGGCTGTGTGGAGACCGGAGTTGCGGGGAAATACGGGCATCGGGCGACTGGAATGACGTATTGTAACTGGGGTAAACTGATGGAATTGTTGGTGAATAACGGGGTTGATCCCAAAACGAACATTCAGTTGATATCTATCAACGGTCAAAAGGGAAATGAGATAGCATATAAGAATTATAAAGAGCTTTGGCAAGGGTGGAAGAAAATATTGAAATATTATACGGATTTGGCGGTGGAAAGTGATGCGATTTGTGATCGCTCACTCATCAAATACGATGCCAGTCCATTGGCCTCCTGTTTTATTCAAGATGCATTTGAACTTGGAAAAACGTTGAAAGAAGGCGGATGCAAGTATGATATCATTTCGCAGTCCAACATCGGTCCGGCAGTCGTCGGTAATTCGTTATATTCGATCAAGAAGCTGGTTTTTGACGAAGGAAAATTGTCATTCACTCAACTGAAAGAAGCAATAAATGATAACTGGCAAGGTATTGAATCCGCGAAAATCCATAAAATGATCCGTCACTTGCCGAAGTTTGGTAATGATATCGATGAAGTGGATGAAATCGTTGCGCATGTATTTCAAAGCTATCTGGATTTACTTCCTTTTTATAAAACACAGCGAAGCGGTAAGGGTCCGACGATCAGTCGTTACACCATGTCCACATCCAACATCACTTCCTATGTTCCCAACGGATTGGAAGTCGGTGCGACTCCGGATGGACGTTTTGCTTATCAGCCGCTCAATGAAGGATGTTCACCAACTCAGGGAACAGATACCCACGGTCCGACTGCCGTTTTGAAGTCTGTTTCTAAACTCCCCAATCATCAAGTTGCGGCGGGGCAGTTATTGAATATGCGATTTACGCCTTCTTCTTTATCAAAAGATGAAGATTTAAGTAAATTTATTGATTTACTGAAGACAAGTATCGAGCTAAACATCTATCACAATCAGTTCAATATCGTGGATACGAAAACCTTGAGGGAAGCACAGAAAAATCCGCACTTATATACCGATTTACTCGTGCGGGTTGCAGGGTATTGTGCGCAGTTTGTATCTTTGATGCCAGAAGCGCAAGAAGCGATCATTGCGCGCAGTGAACATGGTCAATAGTATCACAGGATTAATATCCAATATCCAGCGCTACAGCCTTCATGACGGTCCGGGGATTCGAACGACGGTGTTTATGATGGGTTGTCCGTTGCGTTGCGCTTGGTGCAGCAATCCGGAAGCACTGTCTATTGAGAAGCAACTGATGATTTTTGATCAGAAATGTACGCTTTGCGGGGAATGTTTGATCGTTGAGCCTGAAGCTATTTCACTCGATGGAGGATTGCGTGTCGATCGAGCATTGATCAAAGATATTGAATCATTGGCGCATTGTTGTCCTTATGATGTATTTGAGATCATCGGAAATGAGATGACTGTGGATGAGCTTGTGGATGAGTGTATGAAGGATGAGCCTTTTTACCGAAATTCCGGTGGTGGTGTCACTTTCTGTGGCGGTGATCCAATCGTTCAAGCAGATTTTCTGGTTGAGGTAACTAAAAGTCTGAAAAACAGAGGTATTCATGTGACATTGGATACTTCCGGTGGGTTGCCTTGGGATCAGTGGGATAAACTCGCTTCGGCGGTTGATCTGATTCTGTATGATTTAAAATTGCATGACGAAAAGCGTCATATTGAATATACCCAAGCAGGTAACTCATTGATTTTCGAGAATCTAGATCATTTGGCCAAACTGGGAAAAGAAATCATCGTTCGGATGATTTTGGTACCGGGGGTCAGTGATGATCCTAAGGATATTGAATTGCGATGCAAACGTTTAAGACAAAGCAAAGCCAATGTCTCATTGATCGAACTGTTACCTTATCATACCTTAGGCAAGGGGAAGTATACCCGATTGGGGATGCCATATCCGCTGGGTAGAAACAATGAAAAAGATAAGGTGAATGTAGAGGAAATCATTCAAATCATTGAGTCAATCGGATTTAAGGTGTATTACCGAAGTCCGTGAAAGGAGATTTATATGCCTCTAGACAAACA
Source organism: Firmicutes bacterium HGW-Firmicutes-10 (assembly GCA_002841605.1). Taxonomy (GTDB): domain Bacteria; phylum Bacillota_I; class Bacilli_A; order Erysipelotrichales; family Erysipelotrichaceae; genus UBA2227. Next base: position 12,434 of record PHAF01000027.1, read on the forward strand.
ATTCCCCAATGCGAAGTATCCGCCATTGTCCCGTCAGGAAATGCGGGATTTGATTGACGGAAAAAATGGTGTGCGACCATCGGTGGTCACGTGTGGTCACTGGCTTCATTTGGATGAACTGTCAGATGAAAAGCATGAACCAATCATCGCTTTACACAAAGACCATCCATGTGATATTCAACATTTCTATATGAAGAAACCCAAGCCCTTTGGTGAGCCGGGTGATCCTTTTTGTTGGTGTGATGTCAAGGATGCGGATCCGCACTTACATAGAGAGCCGGGGGCGTTTGTTGGTATCGATGAGGAAAACTCGATTGAGTGGGACATCATCAATCAGATATCCCCGTTATCACCGGATCCGGATTATCCGCCGCTGTTGGATGATGCACCGATCCCGGATGGACGTTATCGCGTGATGTCGATATCACCGTTTCTTTTTAATCGTCATTGGGATTATCGAGGCATAACCAATTCACTGTTGGATTTATATTTGGAAGGGGAGAATATTCATAAGCTCAATCGTAAACTCACAGATTTTATGAAAAGAGTGATCGAGCGGGCAGCCTTGTCGAAGGATATCGATGCGGTCTGTTTTCCGGATGACTTGGGCATGCAGAAGGGTCCCTTTATGTCCGAGGAACTCTTTAGGGAGTTCTACTTTCCCTATTACAAAGAAGTGTTTGATTATGTTCACAGTTTCAATATGCACGTCTGGTTGCATTGTTGCGGGGATATCACGTTACTGATGGATGCCCTTATCGAATCAGGAGTGGATGTATTGCATCCGATACAGAAGTTTGCGATGAATGAGCGAGAGATCTTCGAAAAATATAAGGATAAACTGTGTTTCTGGGTCGGTGTAGATCTTCAACAGGTTTTATCATTTGGAAGTGCTGAGGATGTGGCTCAGGAAGTGCGGTTTGTTACCGATGTTTTCTGGCAACCCAATAAAGGACGATTGATTTTAACTGTATCCAACCGACTTCAAGATTATGTTCCCTTAGAAAATTATCTTTCATTAATCAAGGAATCATATATTTACGGAGAGAAAGTTGTGTGCGAAGGCAAGGGAAATCACTTGTCGATCGCAGAGACTGATCCCGATCGATGGTTACAAAACCATTAGGAGAACAAGTTATGAATGTATCCAAAGAATATTTCGACATCGCTATCGATGTGATGAATCAAATCGAAGCTACGCAAAGTGAGACGATTGAAAAAGTATCCCGAATGTTTGCGGATTGTATCGCTAATGATGGATTGGTGTATGTGTATGGTTCCGGTCATTCGCGTATGGGTGTTGAGGAGATGTTTCCCCGTTATGGAAGTTTCGCCGGTTTCTATCCAATCGTGGAACTTTCGACTTCGAACTATCACAGTGTCGTCGGTCCCAATGGTCTTTCTCAGGCCATGTTTTTGGAGAATGTCGAAGGTTTTGCTAAGCAGATCATTCGCAATTTCATCATCAAACCTCAGGATATGTTCCTGCTTTTCTCAACCTCCGGCAATGGCAATGTAGTTATTGATATGGGCATTGAGGCCAGGGCATTGGGAGTGCCGGTAGTTGCGATTACCGGAGTGAAGAACAGCGGAAAAGCCCCAAGCAAACATTCGACCAAGCAAAAACTGTTTGATGTGGCGGATGTCGTCATTGATACGTGTGTGCCGGTGGGTGACAGTGCGATTAAGATTGAGGGATTGAAATATCCTGTCGGTCCGATATCGACGATTGCGAATTCCGTGATCGTTAATATGATTAAAGTGCGTGTCGCACAATTACTGACAGAAAAAGGTCAGCCGCCATATGTGCTGACCAGTGCTCAGGTCGTGGGTGTGGAAGAGGCGAAGGAGAGTTTTGAAGGTGTGTACCGCGAGCATCGTCGCCGTACCAACCGTTAATCCTTTTTGACTTTGAATCGTAACACCGTTTTCATTTTATTGACATCCGTTTTACGCGGATCGCTGAGATAAATCTCGCGATGAGTTTTGTCCAAGCGAGTATATCCTTGTTTTGTTACATAGGTTTCCATTTGCCCAAACGATGCCGGCTCATCATCAAACGATCCGATATGCATCATCTGACAACACCAGCCATCTTCAATCATTTCGAAGGTGGCTTTTTCTATATCAATGTTCTTCTTTTTCAATTTGGTCAGTGTCTTGAACTTTTCAAACACTTCCATTGTCACAAATTCCGGTTGTCGGATCATGATGGTGTACATCAGATTGTCCTTGTTAAAGTCTTTCAAGGTTTTATCCTTTACATCCCAGATGCCTTCCAATGGAAATACGGTGTATTCAAAATATCCCAAGGGAATATGTTCTCCCTTATAGGACATCTTGATCGCATAGCTCAGCGCATACAAAATCTCAACATCCAGACCAAAGGCTTCACCATTGGGATTTCCTTCACCTCGGACACAGATGTAGTTGTGTGCTTTGATCTGAGTAATGGTCGGGTGGGTGGGCGGGAAGTACTCAAGCTTATCATCAACTTTATAATCATATTTTTTCATTGCAATCACCTGCTTTCATTATAGTGGATTAACATAAACTTAACATACGGAGTAAGCAACTTTTCTCACTTTTATGACATTTTATGATAGTATAAATTCGGAGGACAAGATATGAAATTGAAAGTAGCATTTGTATGTATCCATAATTCTTGCCGCTCACAAATGGGCGAAGGTTGGGCGAAACATTTGGGAAGTGATATTTTTGAGGTGTACTCAGCCGGTACCGAGGATTATCCGGAAGTTAAGCCATTAGCAAAAGCTGTCATGGAGGAGGCAGGTATCGATATGAGCGAACACCATCCGAAACTGCTTAGTGATATTCCCCCATCGTTGGATATTTTGATTACTATGGGATGTGGTGTTGAATGTCCGTTTGTTCCGACGCGCTATCGTGCGGATTGGGGATTGGTCGATCCTTCAGGCGGTCCGATCGAGGATTTCAGGGTTACCCGTGATATCATTAAGGGTAAAGTTGAAGAACTGATCGAAGCAGTGAAGAATGACACGCTTTTTGTGAAGTAGAAAAAGAAATCATTATTGTGATAGAGTTTCTCGAAGTTCGAGGAGCTTTTTTCGTTGATTAAGTTTTGGATCTTGTTTTATGACATAACAACCTATGGTAAAATGTTAATACAAGATGTTCGAAGAACAACGACAATTGTGATGGGGGGAAGTATGGTTAATTACTTGTGGGATTTAGAAATGTATTTTTACACAATAACATTAATTATGATTGCATGGGGGTTTCTTGACTGGTATCGGATGGATCGGCTC
>PHAF01000028.1 GCA_002841605.1 Firmicutes bacterium HGW-Firmicutes-10
CACCTCTTTTTATATACTCAGGTCGCAAAAAGTCAAAAAAAAGAGCTGTAGCTCCATAAATAGTTGAATTTAACTATCTATTTCGTTACAGCCCCTTTAAATATTAAGCTGAGTTGAATGCTATATCTCTACATTCATCAGAACACCATAAATTCCAATACACGCAACATAAACTGTCGCAAACAGATACGTCCAGTTGGCCTTTTTTATGTAGAGTAAGATAAACAAAGGAATGATTACAACACCACCGGCAAGCAAAATAATCAAGTCAGATTGTTTGTAAAGCACTATCCCGATCATAACAACTACGATTATCAGCACCAATGTTAAAGCAGTTGCTCTTAATGTATGTTTCAACTGTTCTTTTGTGAGTAACCACTTGGCACCTAATACAAGAATGATTGCTACACCAAGATATACCGCAAACATTAACATTTCAGAAAATACTTCTCCTGTAGGTGTTTCACCAAGAATTTGAAATCCATTGATTATGATGGCTAGAAGAATGAATCCGAGACTAAACAACACAAATCCTCCAAGCATAATTGTAAGTGCTGAGACGATAATTCCCAGAATATTTTTCGGTTTCATAAAGATTTCCTTTCTTTTAAAGATAAGGCTATCTACAGTTTTTTCATGATTTCTCTATCCAGATGATCAACAACTTCACTGTACTCAAAGGAAGCGATCCTTCTTCTTTTATCCGGATCCAACAGTCGATAATGATGGGACAGGATGTTCTGCTGAATGATATAACCCTCTTTTTCAAGGACTGTCTTCCACCAGATTTTACCTCCCATCGTGCGAGGATATTTCACATCTACATCATTAAAAGCAATGGCCACAATGATGTCCTCAACATCACCTCCAAGCGAATTATTTACTATCGTGCTATTTGAGAAAATACTTGCTAAGGCAACTGCTCCGGTCCAACCCAAGGAGCTTCGTCCTTTCTCGATTTCAATAAGTGTCTTTTTAGACAGGCCCAAAAGAGCTGCCATTTTATCCTGATTTAAGCCATACTCACTTCGTATGAGTTTGACCTGTTGATCCATGATGTAGATAAACTGCACTTTTTTCATGACTTGTCCACCTCTATAGTGTAATTTTACACCTTTTGTGCGCATTTTACAATATATCGCAATAAAAAAGCGCTCTATTTGAGCGCTAATCATAAATCTGATAATCCGTGACTATTTAATAAAAGCTGATTCCAATTGATTAAGCATACCATAGACAGCCTCGTAAGTTTCGCAAACATCATTTGGAATAGCATAATCCTGTGTTATCTCTTTTAACTGAGAAAACTCCAAGTGTAAATCAGGAAGTTCATTCAATGAGGAATTGGTTTTTTGATGAATGACTTCGAACAATCTGCGAACCTCATGAAACTCTGGGTGATGCTCACCATGTACCCGATCGACGACCGGTACATATTGAATCAATACCGGAAATAACTCTTGGGACTTCTTATGGAAGTTTGAAATATCTGACATTGTATTCTCCTCTCACTTTATATGTAAGTGTATGATTCCTATCACTTGAATTATAGTCCATATAAGACTCATTATCTTTGATATAAATCACAATTTCTGGAAATAGACGGCTATTTAGAGTCCTAAAACTTAACTGACTAATGGACACGGAAAACTAAGAAAATTGATAACAAAAGTCAAGTAAGAGCGGTAGATATGCACGCGAGTCTATTGAGGCTATGATATAATAATGAAAATAAGAGTTGATGAGTCAATCATCAGAATCAAAGAGATTTAAACAACGATCGTGCAGTCATGAAGGTCGTTTCGTTTGATCCATCTAGATTAATAAGAAAGGAACTCATATGTTTCAATACAAACCAGCCATCTGTTATTCAGGTTACAGAAACGGGCAAAGCCCAATTACTCAAACTTACCCAAGTGACGAAGAGGTTTTAGAAGATCTCGTTTTGCTAAGTAAGCATTTTGAATACATCCGTATGTACGACATATCAAAACATGCAGAATCGGTTCTAAGGGTGATTACAGAACATCAATTGCCCCTTAAGGTAATGCTTGGTATAGAACCTAAAGGAGAGATTTCTAATCCGAACTGTCCATGGGGAGGTGTTTATAGTGAAGAAGAACTTTTGCGCCACAAAACATCAAATATAACTCAACTTGACCAGGTCGCATTACTCGCAAATCGCTATAAAGATATTGTTTTAGCGGTCTCAATTGGAAATGAAAACACCGCTCATTGGCATCCGAACAAAATGAGTCCTGAGACATTGGTAGAACATGCGAAAATCTTGAAATCGAAAACAGATTTACCAATCACGTTCTGCGAGGGTGCTTACGAGTGGCGCAATCAAGGTGTGGAGTTAGCGAAAATCGTCGACTTTATTTCCATTCATGTATATCCCTTGTGGCAACGTGTTCCTTATTCTGAAGCCGTCGAACTGACCATCAATCAGTATCATGAAACTAAAGAAGCTTTTCCTGATAAACCGGTCATTTTCACTGAGTTTGGATGGACTACCAGTGCCACAGAGAACATGGATATTACTGAAACCAACGTAGATTATCAAAAAGGCTATTTGGATCAAATGATTGCATGGTCTAGGAAGAACGAAGTCACCATGTTTATATTTGAAGCTTTTGATGAACCATGGAAAGGTGGTACAAATCCACTGGAAGCTGAAAAACATTGGGGTATTTACGATGTTAACCGAAAAGGGAAACCTTGGATAAGTCAACAATAGAACACATCGTCTTTACTGGACATCATGATTATCCATTAATGAAGAATTATATAAAACAAAACCGCTTTTCAGCGGTTAGTTTTTGCATTTGGTGGAGGTGAACCGTATATAACTTTACCTTACGACGAAAACAGAGCAGAAATTTATGTTAAAAGCAAAAAAGACGTCCGGAATCTTAAGTTTTAAAATCATCAAAAAAAGATAGACTGATACCAAAGCATGTGTCTGCAGTCAAATTTAGTATTTATTGTACAAATAAAGAACTTAAGTAGTTACCGCATGGTATCTTGCTTTATTATCAATATCCGAATTGAATTGATTATAATACCCGAATTTCATTGATTATAATACCCGAATTTCATTGACTAATTCATCTTGAAAGTTATAATTAGTATGAGGACAATATCATGAACAAAACCTATCTTAAAAGAGTTGTTGATCAAAAGCTTTCTCTTTATCTGCAAACATTTGGTGCAGTATTAATCGAGGGTCCAAAATGGTGCGGTAAAACAACAACAGCCAGTATCTATGCTAAAAGTACTCTAAAAATGCAAGATCCAGCACAATTGAGGAATAATTTGCAAATCGCTGATGCGGCACCTCAGCTTTTACTTAATGGTGACACTCCACGACTAATCGACGAGTGGCAAATCGCACCTGTTTTATGGAATACTATTCGGTCTTATATCGATGAAACACAGAATTCCGGTCAATTCATTTTGACCGGATCGACAACTCCCTCCAATGATTCAAATAGGCATACAGGGACCGGAAGATTTGGCCGTTTATTAATGCGCCCAATGAGTCTGTTTGAATCACTTGAGTCGACAGGCGACGTTTCTCTTAAACGCTTGTTCGAGAAATCACCGTTTAATCCATGCAAATCTAACTTGAACATAGAAATGATTGCTCATCTCATATGTCGCGGTGGATGGCCGCAATCTATAAATAAGCCTGAGGAATCCGCTTTGTTAATGGCAAGAGAATATGTAAAAGCCATTACTAATGAAGAAGTAAACACACCTAATGGTGTGGTACGAGATTCGGCTAGAGTAAGATCTTTTATTAGGGCATATGCCAGAAACATCCAGACTCTGACAAAGAATACAACCTTACTTGAAGATATGAAAGCAAATGATGTTTCAATTGATGCCGCAACCCTGTATGCATACTTTAGCGCTTTACAGAAGATATTCGTTATCGAGGAAACACCCGCATGGTCACCGAATATTAGATCGAGGACAGCCATAAGAACATCCAATAAAAAAGGATTTGTAGATCCTTCAATCGCAGCAGCTGTGTTAGGGCAAACAAAATCTTCTTTATTGAAAGATTTTGAATTATTCGGCCTCTTATTTGAGTCATTATGCATTCGCGACTTAAGAATATACACTGATGATATTGATGGTACGATAGGCCACTATCGTGATGATTATGGGCTCGAATGTGATGCAGTGATTCATTTGAATGATGGAAGATTTGCACTTATTGAAATAAAATTAGGTGGAAAAGAGGAAGATGTTGCGGCTAAACACCTCATTCAGTTGGAGTCACTTCTATTATCTAAAGGGTATCCCTTACCTCAGTTCAAAATGATATTGACCGGAGGGGAACTTGGTTATCTTCGTAATGATGGTGTAATGGTCGTTCCAATAGGATGTTTAAAACCCTAGTTCGCAGATGATCAATATCGACATTATTCTTAGCCTAGATCTGAACTAAAATCATATTGGTTGAAAAAATGAACGATTGGAGTAACTATTATGATTCTATACGCAACTAAACAAACTATCGAACGATTTAGAATCAAGATGCCTAATCAGATGCACCATGTTTCTGAAGTTGCTTTTAACCAAATTCTAAAAGAACAACAAGGAGATGCCCTTCTGGAGTGGGGAATGAAATTGTTCTATTTTGATGGACGGAAATGTATACAAGCTATGAATTTCGCGAGCAAACTAACCATATTTCTAATCGATGTGAAAATTGATGACATGAAATACGTTGCAAATAGCATAGCACTCTATTTGATGGACTTGTACCAAACCGATAAATATATAGTCAGTCTACTTGAGAAATTCTTTTCGCAATATCCTCTCTGTGCTTTTTCGAAACTCACTAATCGTAGCATTATTTCGTCATTGAATCGTAATCAATTGGATTTTGCTAACGATGGTTATGCATTCTTCAATTACATAGAGAATGGTATTTTGCAAACTAGAAAAATAAATCATGATGTTAATTTTCATTGGTTGGTAACTCAATCTATTAACGGAAAGACAGAATATATTTACTCTGGTGATCTTTTTAAAGCATTGTTGCTTGATCGATATAAAAATATTGAACAGAGTGATAGAACGTCATAATGCAAGACAAAACCGCTTTTCAGCGGTTTGTTTTTCATTTGGTGGAGGTGAGGAGAATTGAACTCCTGTCCAAGAAGTGTCCCACATTCAGAGGTCTACAGTTTATTCTATTTGCTTTTGATCAACCCTTAAGAAATAGACAAACAAGCGTTGATTTGCTCACTGGATTGTCGATGCAGCCTCGCTGAGCGAACTACTCTGCACTTACCCATCGTTTCTGACGTCAGGGTATGGCCCAATGGGAAAGCCGTACCGGACGCGCTGATAGCTTTTTAGAGGCTAATTAAGCAGCGAAAGAAAGTCTGTTTCCAGTTATTTTTTTAGCCTTTAGGTAGCCACACCACTGCACCCTGAATCAAACGAAATCCTGTCGAAACCAAGACACCCCCGTTTGCATATGAATTATACAACGAAACCATTAAAATGACAAGAATACATCCTTTTGACATCGATTGAGATTTCTTGCACAACGATGTATAATGTACTTGTATCAATACCAGGAGGTACACATATGGAATGGTTTTTTGGCTTATTAGCCATAGTCGTCGTCATCGGCCTTTGGCTCATGTCGGCATACAACGGATTTATTGCATGGCGCAATAAAGTAGATGAAGCATTCTCCACCATGGATGTATATTTGGTCAAACGTTATGACTTGATCCCCAACTTGGTCGAAACCGTTAAAGGTTATGCTAAACATGAAAGCGAAACCCTTGAACGCGTGATTTCTGCCCGTAATAAAGCAGTCAATGCGACAAATGTTGAAGATAAAGCGAAAGCAGAAGGTGAATTTGCCGGTGTCTTGGGTCGTTTATTCGCACTTGCGGAAGCGTATCCTGATTTAAAAGCAAACCTTCAGTTCTTAGATTTGCAGGCTCAACTAAAAGTATTGGAAGAAGACATTGCGAATGCCCGTAAATATTACAACGGCACAACACGTCAATACAACACGATGGTTGAATCATTCCCGAACAATATAGTAGCAAATTTATTCAAATTTATCAAACGTCCTTTATTTGAAGTCGAGGATGCTACCCAACGTCAAAACGTAAAAGTACAATTCTGATTCAAAAAGGGACGTGTGTCCCTTTTATTAACCAAGGAGGCCGCAGATGAAGAAATTGTTCATGCTTCTTTTTGTATCGCTTTTTCTGTTATTCAATTCTGCCCTCGCCGTTAACGCTGCGGATCGATTTACAAATCACAACGTTGAGATGGTGGTTCAGGAAGATGGTTTGTATAAATTAACTCACGTTATCGATGTTTATTTTGATACACCTTCTCAAGGTATATATGCATTGATCCCCCAAGTTTATAAAATGAATTTCACTTTGGAAGATGGAACGATTGTCAATCGCACATATCGATTCCCTGTATCAGACATCAATGTCGTTAATGAGGACTTTCTGGTTGAAAGCAGCTATGAAGGAGTTCGCATTCGAATCGGTACCGAAGGAAAATATTTTACTGGTACAAAGCGTTTTACGTATTCCTATACCATCAAAACCCGTGACTTAGGATTAAGTGGCAGACAATTGTTTTACTTCAATATCATCGGTGATGGATGGGAACTCCCGGTGGATCGCGTTGAATTTAAAATCCTCTTCCCTAAAAACATAACTTCATTTACTAAGGAGTTCTATTCCGGTGCTTATGGATCTAGTGCTAACAATAATGTTGAATATACTGTTGAAGGAAACATGATTTTTGGTACTGTTGCAACCGGATTACGCCAACGGGAAGCTTTGACGATTTGGATGCCTGTTTCAAATGACTTCTTCAGTTTTCCAAAGCCATTTAATTACACAATTCTTTCTACCATGTATGCAATGTTGTTTACTGTCATCGTCGGACTATTATATATACGCTTTGGTAAGGATGATTTATTAGTAAAAACTGTCGAGTTTAATCCGCCAACTGGCTATTCAAGCGCGCAGGTTGGATACATTTTTGATGGAGCCGTTGATAATAAAGACGTCGTTTCACTGATCATCGAGTGGGCTGCCAATGGTTATCTCACTATTGAAGAACTCGAAAACAAAAACATTCAACTCAACAAAGTCGCTGATATCGATCCTAAAGCGATTTCTGCCGAAAAGTCATTATTTAATGATTTGTTCCGCGGTCGCGATTCCGTTACGACCAAAGAACTCGAAAAATCGTTTTATACATCCATCAACTTTGCTAAGATGAACATCACCCGTTATTTCCTAGGAAATAAAGAGAGACGTATATTTAGCATGATTGCTGATGCACTTCAAATTTTGTTAGGCATTCTAGTTATCACAATACCAGCCTTTCACTTGAGTGCAGTTATCTATAATCAAGTATTTTATTTGGCTGAAGCGATTGGTATCGGATTTATATCAAGTCTTCTGGCAATCCCTCCAGTCATCATTTTCACCATGTTGATGCGCAAGAAGCAAACCATGAAAAAGGCATCAATAAGTGCACTAACCATCGTTGGAATCGTATTGACAGCTTTATTCATTTTTATTCAATTCACTGTGCATTCCGCATACAACGGCAATATATTAATGTTTATAGCAGTCATTACGGGTTACTTAATATCGCTCTACTTTATCACGATCATGGATAAGCGGACCGACAAAGGATTAGACCTTTACGGTAAGGTTCTCGGACTTAAAAACTTCATCGAACTTGCCGAAAAAGACAAACTGGAAATGCTTGTTCATGACGATCCTGAGTATTTCTATAAGATATTGCCTTATGCCTATGTTTTAAATGTTACGGACACATGGGCGAAGAAATTTGAGAGTATTACGATTCAACCTCCTCAATGGTATGTTGGATCTGGACCGTTTAACCATATCTTCTTCGTACGTAGTCTTAACTCCTCGATGCACCGAATGACCTCAGCCATGACATCTTTACCTCCGGCTAAAGCAGGCCGTGGTGGAGGTGGCTTTGGCAGCGGAGGAGGAGGCTTCTCCGGTGGCGGCTTCGGCGGCGGCGGTGGCGGACGCTGGTAATAAACACAAACTCCCTGATACTGATTCAGGGAGTTTTTTTCTATTTCAGATGTTCAATGATATATTGAGCAATTTTGATCATCCCGAAATTTCCCGGATGAATCAAATCTGTGCTCATATCGGTAATCGAACATGCCTTAAGCGGATCAAGATAGACAAGATTGATGGATGGATTACACTCTACGATATCCTTTAATATATTCCGATATGTCATAGGATCACTTACCATCACATCACGAGGACCTACAATTCCGTGATCAGCGTAGAAAGGCAATACACCCATGCAAAGTATCTTTGCCTTCGGTTGATGCTTTCTCAACTCAGAAATCAGATATTCAACTCGTTCTTTAAACTGCTCTGCACTAAACCCCATCATCAGCATATTGACCGAAAGTTCCAGCAGGATAATATCATACTTACCACTGGTTTTAAGAAAGTCGGTGACTTCAGTTTCACAAAACGCATTCCCCGCCAATCCAAAATTGACTAAATCCGCTCCTATCTGACGAGCAACGATATTGGGATACGTCAGATCCACGGAGGTGGGATAGTATCCTTGTGTGATACTTGTTCCATAAGCCATCATCTTTAATAAAGGAATTTCATATTTGTCCGGTAAACGATAGTTTCCTGAGATTGTTTTAATGAGCACATTTTCCGATGATATCAGTACTCGAACGACCGAAGATGAGAAGTCGAGTGGATGTTCCAATGATTTTGGCAGTGAATTCCCATTGATTTTCATTATCTGAATCGGAATAGTCACTTCTTTGGTAAAGAGAAATTCCTCCGGATATGCATAGTCTCCATAGTACACCATTACTTTCGATGAGTGACGATGACCCAATGATTCCAGGGTAATAAAACAGTCGCTCAACGGCACCAAACGGATCTCCGTGCAATTGAGCTGATAAGCCGTTGTATGACCAATCGCATCATTGACATGCTGAGGATATCTGGATAGAATCTTTCTTCCCCGCACATCCACCAGTTCAGCAATGCCATGTAAGTCCAATCCTAAGTACTCCATGAAATATCCTCCTTTGATCACACTTCTATTGTACACAAAAAAACATGAAAAAAGCAGAATGATTTCACTCTGCTTAACGAGTTTTCATAGCTTTAGCGATTTCACGCTTGGCATCACGCTCTTTATCCGACTGACGCTTGTCATGAAGATCCTTACCCATAGCCAAACCGATCTCCAGTTTTGCCCGACCGTCTTTCAAATACATGGACAACGGAATGACCGTATAACCTTTTAACTTAACCTTTTTTTCCAACTTTAAAATCTCATGGCGATGCATCAATAGCTTGCGCTCCCGTGTTTCTTCATGATTGAACCGATTTCCGAACTCATATTGCGCAATATACATATCCCGAATATATGCTTCATGATTGACGAAATGAATATAGGCATCCTTGAACTGAACCGAACCGCGACGGATCGATTTAATCTCCGTACCCACCAAGACCATACCGGCCTCAAACTTCTCTTCAACAAAATATTCATGATACGCGCGACGGTTTACGGACACGACTTTTACACTCACAGAAATCCCTCCCTGCACGTTTTAGTATACACTATTTACGCGGTTTTCGCGCCGGTAGATATGTAAAATCCACCGTTCTTTGTGCCTTATTGGCACCCTTCACTTTAATTCGCACCTTTTGTCCCAAACGGAACTCTTTGCGCGTATTTTTTCCGGTCAGACGCATGGAAGCCGCATCAAACTCATAGTAATCATCTTCGAGTGATTGAATATGAACCAATCCTTCAATCGTATTTTCTAGTTCCACAAAGAAGCCAAACTTCGTCACACCGCTGATCACGCCATCCGCAATCATACCGATATGTTCTTCCATATATTCAGCCTTCTTCATATTTTCAATTTCGCGCTCCGCATCAACTGCATTTCGCTCCTTGAAACTTGATTGCTCAGCAATTTCTTTTAAACGCTCCTCATCCACCGCCATCTTCGCAATATCCGGTGTACCAAACACATATTTTCTTAACATGCGATGCACGACTAAATCCGGATAACGACGGATCGGTGAGGTGAAGTGTGTGTAGTCCTCAAGTCCTAAGCCAAAATGACCGACGGGAGACGGATCGTACTTTGCCTTTTGCATACTTCTCAACATCATCCGTGATACGACCGGAAATTCATCATGACCTTTAAAATGCTCCATGATTTTTTGAAGTGCGATCGGCTTAACCGCATCCATCGATCCCTTCATCTTATATCCCAATAAGCCAACAATTTTAGCGTACGCCTGCATTTTCTTCTTACTTGGTACTTCATGGATACGGTAAAGTGACGGCACATGGCTCCACTTGGTGTGTTTAGCTACAACTTCATTAGCACTTACCATAAAATCTTCAATCAGTTTTTCAGCTTCGAATCGCTCTCTCTTTAGAATCTGAGAAATATGTCCTTGTTCATCGACCAAAATTTTTGCTTCTTCCATCTCAAAATCGATCGCACCTAATCCTTCTCTTCGCGTACGGATACGCGTCGAACAATCAAACATCTGATCGACCATTTCAATCAAGGCTGGATACTTATTCTTTGTTTCCTCATCCCCATGAATCATCTTATTGACTTCGGTATACGTCATACGGAAATCCGATTCAATCATTGAAGCCGTCAATTGATAATCACTGACCTCTCCGTTGGGTTCAACGTCCATGATACAACTAAGAGCATACCGTTTTTCATTGGGATTCAACGAACAAATCCCATTGGAAAGAACATGAGGTAACATCGGCACGACACGATCGACTACATAAACCGAGGTTCCACGCTCGAATGCCTCATGGTCTAGCGGTGAATTTTCTTTCACATAATAAGATACATCGGCAATATGGACGCCTAAACGATACTTATCCCCAATTTTCTCAATCGTGATGGCATCATCCAAATCCTTGGCGTCTTCACCATCGATAGTAATTGTCAGTTTATCGGTCAGATCCAAACGTCCTTCTTCGATAACAACTTCCTTATTAACAGAATTCGCCATATCCAACGCTTCCTGAGGAAACTTCGGAAAGATGTTGTATTCCATTAACACAGCCAAAATATCGACACCCGGATCATTGACATGACCCAAAATCTCAACACCTTCGACCAACATCGGTCGTTCATATTTCAAAATTTTCGCCAAAACAACGTGACCCTCAACAAGCTTCAATTTCGGTGAATGCGCAAACCGGACAAATCCCAATCGCACATCCTGTGCAACAAAGGTTAATTTCTTTTTGATAAAGCGAATCGTCCCCAAAATCTGGAATGTGTTTCGCTTTAAAATACGGATGATTTCTCCATCGGAAGTTCCGTTTTGACGTTGAAAGACACGAACAACGACTTCATCGCCGCTCATCGCCGTCTCTATTCCATCCATAGGAATATAAACATCATCGCCTTCTTCTACGGATACAAAGCCAAAGCCTTTGGGATTGATAGAAAGTACTCCTTTCTTCACCCCCGCATCCTCAGCCAGTAAGTAACGTTCTTTTTTCGAACGCACCAAAACAACATCGTCTTCAAGTTTGTTCAACGTCTGTTCTAATTCAACATACTTTTCATCTTCGGTCATACCGAGATGCTCAGCCCACTCAACTATGGTCATTGGCGAAACTTCGCGTGACTCAAGCAGGTCGATAATTTTTAAGCGCAAATCCATCGATTGCACCCCCTGTCTATAAAAAAAAGGCCATGCGGCCTAAAAGATTCTTACTAAGATAACTAGTACAAAGAAGGATATACCCACAACCATTGTTATATTAGAGATGACCTTTTCTGGTCCACGCTCTTTAACATTGGCAAATAAGTTAAGTCCGCCACTACCCGTAAAGGCACTGCTGATTCCTTCGGATTTTCCACTTTGCAGAAGTGATAGAAGTATTAATAGTCCGGCTACTATCATCAAGAGAATATCGAGCATTGGGATCCTCCTTTCTTAATGCCATATTATCATAACAGATGCGAAAGCAAATTACAAGAACCAACCTACAGCAAAGGGTGCTCTACAAGTGACTTTAACTATGGTCTGTAAGAAAGCGAATCGCAGCTTTATGATCGTGATATTGTCATACACCGATAAGAAGTCAACTTTTCGAGAGATGGTAAAACTTACTAATGGCTATAAAAATAACTGTGGATAAGATGAAGTAAACAGGAATGGATCCGAATCGATAGATAAACTCATTAACCGGTAACCCACCAAGAATTGACGATGTTAAGAATAGAGAAGGGAATGGCATAAATAGCCATATGTTAATGAGATAAAAACGCTTCCTGCTTTTATGGTAAATGCTTGACTCAATATTCTGGATCATGATTTCAAAAAACACGATTGCGCCAACCTGCATGGTCACACCCAATAAGATACCATACTCAATGTAATCTGATATTGAATAAAAAGTGACGATCAATCCGAGAAGACTGATAAATAATGCCGCCATGGTCATGGAGCGTGAGCGCTGTTGATCGTTATTTTGCTTAACTTCAATTTCAGCATCAAGAGAAGACTCTGGATTTTCAATTAATAAGTAATCTGTGGATACTCTAAAAATCTTACTGATTAATATGATTTTATCTGTATCCGGCGTGGACTCATTAAGTTCCCATTTCGAGACCGCCTGTCTGGACACTTCTAGTTGAACTGCCAATTGTTCTTGAGATAAGTTATTTGCTTTTCGAAGCTGTTGAATTTTTTCGCCGATGTTCATATGATTTCTCCTTACAATTTGTATTCACATCATACTTTGTTCTGTGGTTGCATTCCACCTACTATACCTTTAAGATACGCAACCATGAGTTGCATAGCATGTTTTTCGCCTCAATTCACCGAAAATTGCTTTCTACTTTATGATTTATGAATACTTTGCTTTGCAGATTTTGGGTGTTTTACTTTGCGATTTGTGATTACTGCAAAATCCTCTTTGCATAAAAATTAATTCTTCCGCAATTGAACCAGCCATACCCCAACAGCAACTACCGCTATTGCCAACCACTGCCGCAATGTTAACGACTCATTCAAGAAAATCGCCGCAAGAAGTGCGATTTGAATCAACATCGTGTTATTTATGGTATTGGCCTCCACAGCCTTCAACTCTCTTAAGGCTGTATTCCAAAGTGTAAATGCCAGTGCGGTATTGATTGCCGCAAGCCATCCGACGATCAACCAACCCTGAACATTCAAGACAGGCATTCCCTGAATCGCGACTCCACCCAACAACAGGAAAATACTACCAAAGCCTGTAATCACTACTGTGATCACCATGGGATCAATGTCTCTTTTCGCATTGATGCTTCGGCCATAAACAGCCGCTATTGCATTGACCGCAACACCGAAAACCGCTAATGCCAAACCAGGAAGATTACTTCCTAAGTCGACTTTGTAGAAATAAATGATAATGCCAAAGAAAAACAGAACTATCCCCAACATCTGAACTCCGTTGATTGTCTCCTTCAGAAAGAAGTAACCTAAGAAAAGCACAAATATCGGGGACATATTTAGAAAAAGGGACAAGGTTACCGCTGGTAACATACTCAAAGCCAGAAACTGAGCTCCTTGAGTCAGAGTTATCAATACGAATCCGTAGATGAGCAATGTCTTCCATTGCTGTTTCGATAAAGAAGAAATCAGATAAATCTTCCGAGTGAAAATCATATAGATAAACAGTATTATCGACGCAAAAAGATAGCGCAACCCCGCAAACGGGAGTGCCGGGATATCCACAAGCCCTACTTTGATTAGCACCCAGGATGTTGACCAAAGAAAGGTAACAAACAAGGCAATCAATACAGATTTCAGTTTCTTATCCATAAGTCCCCAATCTATATAAACATATTCAATATTTTACCACTTTTTAAAAAAGAAAGGAGAACTTTCGTTCTCCCTTAGGACTACTTAACGTTGGTAAATGTTGCTTTACCCGGATAGACGGCTACTTCGCCTAATTCATCTTCAATGCGAAGCAATTGGTTGTACTTAGCCAAACGATCGGTACGGGACATTGAACCAGTTTTAATTTGACCGGTATTAAATGCAACAGCGATATCCGCAATCGTAACATCCTCAGTTTCGCCTGAACGATGAGAAACAACACATGTATACCCCGCCTTACGCGCCATTTCCATAGCATCGAATGTCTCGGATAGTGTACCGATTTGGTTGACCTTGATTAAGATCGAGTTGGCAATACCCAAGTCGATACCCTTCTTCAAGATTTCCGGATTGGTAACAAACAGGTCATCCCCAACGATTTGAACACGTTTGCCCAATCGATCGGTCAGCTTTTTCCAACCATCCCAGTCACGCTCGCCAAGTCCGTCTTCCAATGAAACGATCGGATACTTGTCAATCAGATATTCATAAAAATCAATCATTTCATCTGTTGTCTTAATGACTCCACCGGACTTCTTCCAGACATATACTTTTTTATCTTTATCATAGAACTCAGAAGCAGCAACGTCCATAGCCAATGCAATATCAACGCCTGGAACATAGCCGGCTTTTACAATAGCTTCCATAATTACTTCAAGCGGTGCTTCATTGCTCGGTAAGTTTGGCGCAAATCCGCCTTCATCACCAACAGCCGTGATATGACCAGCTTTTTTCAAAACAGCTTTCAATGCATGGAAGGTTTCAGCACCCATACGGATAGCTTCTTTAACCGACTTAGCACCAATCGGCATGATCATGAATTCTTGGAAATCAACGGACGAATCCGCATGTGAACCACCATTGATGACATTCATCATCGGTACCGGTAGTGCTTTTGCGTTGAATCCACCCAAATATTTATACAACGGCATGCCATAGAAATCAGCAGCGGCATAAGCAGCAGCCATCGAACAACCCAAAATCGCATTTGCACCCAATTTTGATTTGTCTTTGGTTCCATCCAAATCAATCATCGTCTTATCGATCAAGTTTTGATCTCTGACGTCCAATCCAATCAACTCATCTGCAAGAATGTCATTCACATTCTCAACGGCCTTCAATACACCTTTACCCAAGAAACGCGTCTTATCGCCGTCACGTAACTCAAGCGCTTCGCGTTCGCCGGTCGAAGCACCGCTCGGTACGATAGCACGTCCGAAAGCACCCGAATCCGTCGTAATCTCTACTTCAATCGTCGGATTTCCGCGAGAGTCCATGACCTCGCGAGCATAAACATCAATAATAATTGGCACAATGTTTCCTCCTTGTTATTTCTTAACTGCGTTGACAATTGCCAAAAACGAA
>PHAF01000029.1 GCA_002841605.1 Firmicutes bacterium HGW-Firmicutes-10
CCGTGACACTTTCTGATGTGAATAAAAACCTTTCCATAATTTATTCCTCCTATATTTCAATAAAAAAGTCTTCTCACGTTAAGAGAAGACACGATTACGCTCGATTTCCCTTATCGTTGTTAGCGGAACCACCTTTCATGTTTTATTCATGGAGGTTGGCGTGGGGTCAACGAGCTAACTCTCTACCCCATCTCTTGATAAAAAGACCATAGTTATTTAAACATATTGTTTACAAATATGCAAGGATTTTTTTATAAATACTAAACTTTTTATTCCAGCGGTTTACGGTAATAGTTACCAAGCACACGTTCCGTTTTACTTATGTCGATAAACACCTTAGAATCTACGCTTTGAGCGATTTGGACGATTTCCTCTACCTCAAAGGCATTGACGACCATGTATAACATACACTTGGGTTGCTTGGAATATCCTCCCTCACCCCACAGCTTCGTTATACCATGTCGCGTGGTCTTCAATACGGCCTCGATGATCTCATCCGGTTTGTCCGTAAACAGTCGCAGGCTCATCAGTTTATATCGCTGATGCATCGAATTGACGACTTGTGTCGAAACATACTGATAAATGATCGAATAAAGGGCTTTCTCCCAGCCAAATAACAATCCGGCTACCAAAAGCAGCACACTATTGCCATATAAGATGTACTGCCATGCCGGAGCATTGGTTTTATTTGAAATATAAATCGCAATGAAATCCGTACCGCCTCCACTGGCATTGGCTGCCAAAGCCAAAGAAGCACTGATTCCTGAGAGGATCCCGCCGAAAATCGCAATCAATACGATGTCGTATGTAATATCGAATTCCGGTATGATCCATACAAAAATACTAACAAGAGCATATTGCATGACGGAGTATCGGGTAAACCATTTACCAACGTACTTATATACCATGTAGGTCGGTATGATATTGAATGATATATACAAAAGTCCAAAGGGAATGTCGATACCAAACTCTCGATATACCAGTCGTGAAATCAATACGGCAAGACCGCTGAAACCACCGGGAAATAAGCCTCCGGCACTAATGAACACTTTTAAAGCCAGTGCCGATATTACGGCACTGACGATGATCATAAACGTTGTTTTCAGGTGCTTGTTTTTAAAACTCATGGCAGCTCCTTTATCACTATTCATTATACACATTTCAAAAATCCATTGAAAGCAAAATATAGTCCAGCAAGATCTATCGACAACCTGCACAGCTCAATTTAGTGCAGTTTGAACATACAACACAGAAATCGATAAACTCTTTTATTCTATTTATCTGCGTGTTGTACTTATGTTTTGAGAATGATGCGATGATAAGAAACTCTTTATCATAAAAAATTCCATACTTGTCCACATCGATTTTCTTATAATTCATATTCGGCGAATATCGAAACCAGATAGGCTGATTGGTCACTGAGCAATTGATCTTAAATAACAAGATTTTCCTGGTTGCGCACACACAAATTGGCGAATTTTTACGAACAGAAATCTTGTCCTTGAAACATAGCTTTGCAGTATTTAAGTCGCTTCCGAAGTATCTGCATTTTCTGTCCACGAACTCTACATTATTTTGTTTGATTCGTTCAATATAACCACTTTTACCATATACTGTTAATTCATCATTGCTATGCCCTACAACGATAAGAGAACGTTCAAAAATTTGCATTATTCTTTCCCCTTTAGAAATATATATGCAGAGAAGCTTTTTTCTCCTACAATTTAATCATTTTTTCGCAAAAAAAAGCTGCGGTTATCCGCAGCAACATCCATCTTCACAAGTCTCTTTACCGTGTGTATGCTCATGATCGCCACCGCAACCACAACCTTCTTCACCTTCACCGCATCCGTCTTCTCCACAACCGCAACCTTCATGATCATGATGGTGCATGTGAGCTTCATATGCTAATGTGTCAATGACTAAACACTCGATTTCAATCTTTGCGCCTTTGGGTAACGCGGCAACTTGTACGGTTGAGCGAGCCGGATATGGCTGCATAAAGTACGTAGCGTATATTTGATTCATTAAATCAAATTCGCCTAAATCCGTCATAAATACTGTCGTCTTTACAATGTGACGTGTTTCAAGACCCATTTCTGCCAATACAGCTTCCATGTTTTTCAATACTTGATACGTTTGTTCCTGTATACCGCCGGTAACGATTTCGTTTGACTCAGGGTCAATCGGCAATTGTCCGGACATGTAAACAAAATCACCCAACTTAACCGCCGGGGAATATGGCCCGATTGCCTTTGGGGCATTGGGTGATGTAATCGTAGTAAACATGTTTTCTCCTCCTGTTTCAGATGTGGCAATCATTACCACTCTTTGTAATATTCGATTTCCTCTTCGATCAAACGTTTGCGCCTATGGATATAGAAACTTCGCAAAACCAAAAATAAAGCAGCCACAACGATGACGCCAATAATGGCTACAGATAAAAAATCGTTTACGCTGCTGATCATCCGATTCACCTCGCAGTCTATTATAAAACACAAAACCCAACTTTACAATGCAATCGCTATATCAATTATTATCAATAAAGAGCGGAAGATAACCAAAAATCACAGCGGACATTACAAGTACTAAAGAAGTTATCAAGCCAAATGTCCCGCCGATAAGTAAAATCCACCCGCCCAACTGTAATGACAACGCGGCTTCAAGACCGGTTGATGACCACATGGCATTAGCAATTGAGTAAATAACGGCAACTAGTTGAACGGTCAATATCATAATCAAAAATTTCGTTGCCAGATGGATCTTTTTATGTTCATTACTCATCGTTTTTGAAAACATGAGCAATCCACCGCCGAAAATCAACACCCACTGCTCTATTTTGAGTGTAGACAGAAATCCAAGTGCCAAACGAGTGGGTTGCCAAGGTGTATTGAGTGTCATCGTGAGCCAACGTGTCAGCCACACATGCTCAACTGCGGAAAACTTTGTCAAATTGAGGATGTCATTGGGTGATTCAATCGAACGCATCGTAACTCCCAGCCAGGCATTAAAAAAGCTTATGTAACCAGCACACAACAAAACCGCAAACAGCACTACATAAAACCGCTTAACAAATGTGTCCGCAAGTTTATCCAGATTTCTCATACATCACGCTCCAACCAGTCTTCACCTTTGAGTACTTCACTTTTCGACAATTGCGGATAATCAAGCTGACGTAAAATTTCATAAATGACGATTGCCACGGAGTTAGATAAATTCAGACTTCTGGCATCCGGCATCATCGGTATCCGCATGCATCTATCCAGATGATCCCTCAAGATCGATTTAGGAATCCCGGTACTCTCCCGACCAAATATCAAAAATATATCTTCCTGAGATTCACGGAAATTCATGTCAGAATGCGGTTTTCTTCCATATCGTGTCACAAAATAGTAACTCCCGGGATACTTCTCGGTAAAATCCTGCCAGTTTTGATGAATCTGATGAACACATAAATCCCGATAGTCCAAACCGCTTCTACGCAAATGCTTTTCATCCAACGAAAAACCCAATGGCTCAATCAGATGCAGCATGGCATTGGTCGCCGTACATGTACGCATGATATTGCCTGTGTTTTGCGGAATTTCAGGTTGATATAAAACAATGTGAATCATGCATTCCTCTCCTTTTTGACAAAGAAATAGACAAATCCGATCACAGAAGCCAACCCAGCGATTGAAGCAAGAATGATCCGCGTGACCAAAGTGATGAAAAAGTTCAACGGCACCATTAATATCAGGCGATCGGTATTGGGATTGAGAAGCCATAAGTCATTTCTGAAGAAAATCAAATGGAAATTTGTCCAGAAAGTATTGAAGTCTATGACAGCCGCCATAATAATAAACGCAATCAAAGCAAACATGATTATCCCTGCTCTTTTGACAGCCTGCCAATGTAGCTCAAAAGAAAACCTTTTTGTTAAAACATCAGTCAGCAATAAAAACACGAAAAAAACTATGGCAAGATTTCTGATCAAAAGTGCCCCAAGGTACAAGTCTTTGACATCGACCATGTGATCGACTTCGCGTTTGTTAAACATCATCTCCCTGCGACCGTCAACCGTCACAGTCACATCCAAAGACTCAAGTCTACCGCGCGTATAGTCCAGCAGCACTTCCGTTGAATTCATCAAGTCATCAAAAGATACACCGATTTCCTCGGCTGACCCGTTTTTTGAATAGAAATCTCTGAAGAAATCAAGGTCAAAAGACATCACGTCAACAGAAGTAATGATGATGGCAACAAAAGCCAAAATATAAGCAAGTGTCCGTGCAAATTTAAACATAAGATTCCTCCGTCAACAGTTTACAGTATTGTACCACGGCTTGTAAGGCTTTCGCACGATGGCTGATTTTGTTTTTGATTTCTGATGGTAAAACCCCGAAAGTCATAGAATATCCTTCCGGAACGAATATTGGATCATAACCAAATCCGTTACCGCCTTGAATCGATTTACTGATCGAACCTTCACATTTATTTACGGTGATCCAATAGGATCCGTCATCAAAAACCAACGCAATCGAACAAACAAATCGAGCCGAACGATCTTCAACATCCGTAAGTTTGTCCAGGATCATGGAATTTTTTATCATATACGGAGTATTTTCACCTAAATAGCGGGCAGAGTAGATCCCCGGTGCCCGATCAAGGGCATCGATTTCCAAACCGGAATCATCCGCCAAAATCCAGCCTCCGGTCAAATCACGCAGTGCCATCGCTTTGATCAATGCATTCTCCGCATATGTCGATCCGATTTCCTCGACGTCGATATCGATTTCGAGATCCGCAAGTGAAAGCACTTCAAAATCCAGATCCTTTACCATTTCCTTGATTTCTTCTGCCTTGTGTCGGTTATTGGTCGCAACGACCAGACGTTGTTTCATAGCGGTTCTCCTTCTAAAGAATAATATCCGTAATTACCATAATATTGGGGTGTATAAAGCCAGCATTGGACACATAACGCATCGTTACGGATTGCATAGTGCATCCATCCCTTGCGACGCAAAACATCGTAGGAAACGCCGCTTGCGACTGAAGCATGATGCAAGATGATTTGCCGGACTTCATCACTTATATTAAATTCAAACCAGCGCTGCGGTGTGACTTTGCTCAGTCTGGCAACATCGGTCATAATTGCAGCCTCGACTTCTTTTGAGTTTAAACACTTGATGCCAATGTCCGTCACACAATCAATGATATCATTAAGCTGATAGGGATGTTTGAGCTGCTCAATCTTTTTTCCGCATTCGATCATCAGTGTGACGACATCAAAGCCCCGATCATCCAACAGATACCAAAATGTCTTTGCTCTTGGCAGATTAACCGTTTTGTCCGTACACAACGCCAAAGCAGTTATATCCTTCAAATCATTTTGAGAAAGCCATGGTGTTTGCATGACCGTGTATGGAGCGATGGTCTGAAACACATATTTCATCGACTGTGCCTGCACGCTCAACAGCGTCCCGGGTAAGCACTTTAGTATCCCAACCTGAATTTCCTGAGGTTGGATTCGAAACAGTTGAAGAAAACTGTTTTTAAACTGCTCCAACGATTCCAGAGGTAATCCGGCGATCAAGTCGGCATGAACGGTCAACCCCGCTTTTGACCAGCGTTGAATGATTCGCTTGACCTGCTCATTGTTTTGATAGCGTTTGACGGCCTGAAGGGTCGGTGGATAAAACGATTGTACACCGATTTCAAAACGAAAAAGCTGTTTATCCGCTTCAAGAGCAAAGTAATCTTCCAACTCTTTTGATAGAGCGGTCACTTCACACTCAAACTGTACGATCACATAGGACTTAAGATCATTCATTGCTTTCGCAATCGAGAGTGCCCGCGCAGGAAACAAATTGAACGTCCGATCAAGAAATTTCACTTGCTTGACATTGCTGTTTCCGATTCTCTCTATCAATGTCTTCATGTAATCTTCACTGAAAATCCTAAGCCCTTTTTCAATCGAGGACAAACAGTAAGTGCATTCAAAAGCACATCCCCGTGATGATTCGACATACAAGTACTGTTTATCCAGATTGGGCAAATCAAACTCCAGAAAATAAGGGCTTTCAACTTCTTCCAATTTCGATAAATCAGCTGTCGCGACGTTTGAAGAAAAATGATCTTTGGTACATACACCCTCAAATGTCAGATTTCCTTTAAGCGCTTGCCAGAAGGCCTCTTCCCCTTCACCCCGTATGACGATATCAGCACCGATATCCAGCCATTTTTGTGATGTATACGTGACCTCAGGACCGCCGACGACGATCAGTGGTTTGGGGTTCATTTGGGAAATAGATCTGACCAGCCGGGCAATGATTTCACTGTTCCAGATATAGACGCTAAACGCGACCACATCCCAGTTTTGTTTCAATTGTTCAAGAATTTTCTGAGAGTCATCGTTGATCGTGAATTCTTTGATCGACACGAAAAACTCCGGCGGACGCATGACATACAGCCATCGCAAAGCCAGGTTTTTATGGATATACGATGCATTACACGTTGTCAGCAATACATTCATAGGATCACCCTGTTTATTATTTTACCAAAAAAGTGTAAACTATGCTATGGAGGGCATCTATGACAGAGACACTTATCCGAGAATTGTTTAATAATGAAGTCACGTCCGTGACATTGACCAATAAAGGGCTGACGAATCAAAACTGGCTCATCGAATCGAAGGGTGAATTTTTCATGGTTCGTATACCCTATCAAAACAGTGCAAATGTCGTATCACGCCAACATGAAAAAGCTGCACTCGATCTGATTTTCCATCAGTCACTCGATGTTGAAACCGTTTATTTCGATGAGAAATCCGGGATCAAAATCACTAAATATGTCGATGACTTATTGACTTTTGATGAGTATGAAGGAAAAGACAAGTACTACCGGGTCGGCCGTTTGATGAAGAAATTTCATGGACTTCAGGTAAAAAGCGGTTTCAACTTCGATCCTGTTT
The DNA here is from genome assembly GCA_002841605.1 of Firmicutes bacterium HGW-Firmicutes-10. Lineage (GTDB taxonomy): Bacteria > Bacillota_I > Bacilli_A > Erysipelotrichales > Erysipelotrichaceae > UBA2227. The sequence goes on from PHAF01000029.1 coordinate 6,953, forward strand.
CACGGTTGGTTCAATACAAGAATCAAATAAAAAATAAGATCCTCATCCTTGAGGATGAAGATAAGTACATCGATTTTATTAAGAACCAGAAGGATGATTTCACATTATGCCACAATGACTGGGTCGCCGGCAATATCGGATTTTCCTCTACAAGGGACTATCTGATCGACTATGAGTATGCCGGGGATAATCATCCATACTTTGATGTAACATCTTTTTTAAGTGAGAATCAGATTTTTGATGATACCGCAAGGAATGAGTTCTATGTCGCCTACTTTACACACCTGCCCGATGAAGAAACTCTTGAGAAACTTCACTATTATGAAATGTTTCATCATATCCTCTGGTATCATTGGGCGATGATGATGTTTGAATTTCGCAATGAAGACATTTATTTAAAAATCGCTCAGGACAAAGTTGATATGTACACACAAGGAAACAAAAAGTGAGAAACCTCACTTTTTTTCATACCATGATTTTGATTCAACGATTTCTTCCATCGTCAACCGGTGTCCACCGGGTTGCCAGAGCAGCGTAACGTCCGCTTTGGCCATAAAGAGCATGTCGTATAATTGTTGTGCCTGTTGTGGCGGACAGATGGGATCATTTTCACCGGCACAGATCAGTACTTTGACTCCGGTAAGATCAGGCAGTTCTTTATTGATCGGTACCATCGGATGATACAGGATAGCACGTTGCAATGCGTCTTTATAATGGAAAAGCATGCTTGCTGCTATGTTAGCACCATTGGAGTAACCTACGGCGATTACCTGATTTCGATCAAAATCATAGTGATCCGCTGCCCAATCGACAAACTCTTTCAAGCGCTTGGTGCGAAATACTAAATCCTCCAAATCAAATACGCCCATGGCCAGTCGTTTGAAGAAACGATTGCTTCCGCCTTCCAATACCTGTCCGCGTACGCTGAGGATATTGGCATCCGGATCGATGATATCTGCTATCGGCAACAAATCTTTTTCGTCACCCCCGGTGCCATGCAACAGCAATAAGGTCTTCCCTTTTTTGTTTTTCTCTTTATAGATATGGATCATCGTGGACGCTCCAAAGAGAAATGCTCTCCTAACACGGTGTAATTGGTTCCGCTAAGTCGTCCGACCGGATTCAATTTTTCAAAATCAACGTAGTTATTCTCATCGATCAATTCATCATCGATTACGATATTGACGACTCTTCCGACAAAAACATCCGTACCTGTATTGTTTTCATTTCCATACACTTTATGATCTTCAAACTGCACTTCAAATGTCACTTTCGCCTCTTTAATTGAAGGCACAGCGACGATTTCGCTGTCTCTGAGTGTTAACGTGCTATTATCCAATTCGCTGTCTCCGTAAGGCAGTGAAGCGGAGGTTTGATTGACTTGATTGATGATTGTCGGATCGACGATGTGAACGACAAACTGCTTAGTGGCAAGAATATTCCGGGCGGTGTCTTTCATCAAACCGTTCTTACGGTTTACGGATATCATCAGTAACGGCGGATTGGATGATATCGCATTAAAATAACTGAACGGTGACGCATTGACGATTCCTTGAGGTGAAATCGAAATAACAAAAGCGATGGGTCTCGGGATGATCGCCCCGTTTAAAAGTTTTCCGATGGTTTTGGATTCTGTGGTGCCTGGTTTGAAACTGGCCATGTTGTATTCCTCCTATAGTGATACGTTATTGATAACCTTGGTCGTTGAAATGGATTTCACATCAGAAATTTTCGCAACTTCAAATATGATCTATAAACGTTTGCTTACCTTATTATCTTACTTTTAAATTAAATTGTATGCAATTGGTATGACTATAAAAAAATGAAGACCTAACGATCCTCATAGTTTTGTCTGAAATATTCCATTATCCGGCGTAAACTGGTTATCAATGCGACATCCTGATCGATTTTCAGGTCGCTGATAAAGCTGTCAATCATCTCTTCATGAAACTTTTCGTGAATCGCCAACACATCCAAAGCCTTAGCGGTTAAGGAGAGCCGGATAATCCGTTTGTCCTGAGCATCTTGAAGACGGCTGACATAGCCCTTCTTTTGCAATCGGTTGACCGCCACTGTCAGTGTGCCCTGTGTTATCAGCTGTAAGCGGGCAACATCGGACATGGTCTTGGTTTTGCTCTTCTGAATATTCTCTAAGGTATGTACCTCAGTCATCGAGAGCGAAATCCCGCGATCCTGCAAATTTTTCTCTTCCAATACCAGGATATGGTTAAAAAGGTCGACCAGAAGTTCATTGAGAGTTTCTTTTACATTTTCCACTCATGTTCCTCCGGTTCTTTCATTTTTACTTTTCCAAAGCTTTCTTAGCTTTGTCAACGATTCCCGTAAAGCCCTTCGGATCTGCGATGGCGATTTCCGAAAGCATTTTGCGGTTAACTTCAATATTGGCTAATTTCAAACCATGCATCAATTGGGAATAGCTGATATCGTTCATGCGGGCAGCCGCATTGATACGAGCGATCCATAATTTGCGCATTTCGCGTTTGAGAGTTCTGCGATCCCGATATGCATACTTCAAGGAGTGCATGACTTGCTCATGGGCCGTACGGTACAATAAATGTTTCGAACCGAAATAACCCTTCGCTAATTTTAAGATTTTCTTACGACGGTTGCGTGTTGCAACGCTGTTTCTTACTCTTGGCATTCTCTATTCCTCCTAGTCTTGCAACATCAGTTTGATGCGTTTGTAATCGCTCTTCGAAACCAATGTGCCTTTTCTCAATTTACGTTTTTGCTTTTGCGATTTATTAGCCGCAAAGTGAGAGATGTATGCATGGGATCTTTTCAATTTGCCGCTGCCCGTACGTTTTACACGTTTGGCCAACGCCTTTTTTGTTTTCATTTTTGGCATAGTACACGTCCTCCTGTATTACTTGCGTTTGGGTGCCAATATTACGTACATCGTATTGCCTTCCATAGAAGGAGACTTCTCGATATTCGCAATATCCGAAATATTTTCGATAAAACTATTCATAACCTTTTTCCCGACTTCGATACGGGTAATCAACCGACCGCGGAAACGCATGTCTACTTTGACTTTCATGCCATCTTCAATCCACTCGCGTGCATGTTTTAGTTTGGTCTCAAAATCATGAGTGTCGATAACCGGTGATAAGCGCAGCGGTTTAAGTTCAGTTACGTGCTGATTTCTCTTCGCTTCTTTCAGTTTCTTCTGCATTTCAAAGCGATAGCGCCCGTAATCCAAAATCTTGCATACCGGCGGTACGGCGTTGGGTGCTACACACAGCAGATCCAGGTTTTGCTCATAGGCTTTCTCAAGCGCTTCACGGCGCATGAAGATTCCCAATTGTTCCCCATTGGCTCCGATCAAAAGTACTTCTTTGAAACGAATGTTTTCATTGACTAATTCATCAGTCGTTGTTGTTTTCTTTGTAATAATTTCACCTCCGTGACATATAAAAAGGTACTCATAGAGCACCCAGCATACTTTTTCACCGTTAAAAATCATGGTGATGCAGCATTGACCTACTTCCGAAGGAAATCAGGTGAGAAGAGTGCTTCTACTTTCTAACATCTTATTGCCTGTTTATAATAACATACTGCCGACACTTCGTCAACGGTGAATGATGACTTAATCAAGATTACCCGTTCGATAAACATATGAATGGCATTTAATAAAGAAACATGGAAAGCGGCTGAGAATATCAGCCGCTTGTCAATAACAATCAGGAAGGATCTTCAATAGCCTCTTCAGGTTCTACCGCAACGACTTCTGGTTCGGTAGATTCTGGAATTGGAGCTGTGATGATCCTATTTAGAATCATTTCTTTAAGTTGAGCAACAAAACCTGAATAGGTGTTGTGTAAACTGGTCGCACCACTGACAGTATCGATATCATCAATGTTGCCGTTAGCAACCAGGTAAGCATCATACATAGCAAATACTTGCTGAATGGAATATCCGTCCGGATTTTTATCCTTCATCGCCGGATAATAATTTGGATCTTCGACCTTCGATAAACGTCCATCACGATACTCATTGTAGAATGCATAAGTAAGTATGCCTTCTTCATTGACAATGATTTTCAGTTCCGGGCGCCAAGCCGTTGAAGCAACGTCTTTGGTCAAGGTAATCTCGACATTGGAAGAAGGTGTTAACACTTGTTGAACTAATGCAGCGAAGCTGGCATGTAAACCGCTAATGCTGTTGACCGTTGTGTGGTTTTCAATACCATTTAACGAACCGTAACGTTTGAAGTAATCAGCATAATAATTAAATGCTAATCGATAACCGCTATAAACCGTCGGCGTTACATTTCCAGTGGTCAATGTATCCGACTTTTTCATTCCAAGCGAGTCGACTTCATCATACACAACCGTACGGATCGTACCGTCCTTTGCAACATTGACGATTAAATACGGAGTCCATCCTTGCAAAGTCGTACCTACCGCTTTAATCGTATATGGATCACCATATACAGGTAGTTTCGCGGCAATATTGGGGCTAGCTGTCAGTGAAATCATTTTTGAAATCTGGTTTGACAGCAATGTAAATGCATTGATGCTGCGAGTAGCATTGGTGACGGTATCAACGGATTCCAAATTTGCTTGATGCATAAACTTGAACTCATAAATTTTGAATATCTCATCCAACTTAATGAATGCACGAGTAAGCAATTGTGAGAAATACGGAGTTGAGGAATTCAAGTTTGCGACTTTCGATGATCCATTAACATCATGAATTTCATCGTAAAGAACATTTTGAATTTCTCCATTCGTTCCGATCGTAACAGTCATAAGCGGTGTGTAACTGCTGGCTGAATTTCCATAAACAGTCAGTCGGGTCGATGGTTCAAGCATCATAGCTTTTGTAGCCAAAGCGAGGAAGTTTTTGTGCACATTGGTTGCGCCGGTCGTAGCATCAATTCCCTCAGTTGTGCCTGTGGTTTTAAAATGCTCCTCGTATATCTTATACAAGTCGCCCATCGTCATGTTGTTCGCAGCAACGAATGTCGGATAATAATTCGGATTGGCTGACTTCAAAGTACCATCCGCCTTAGCTTCATCATAATATACGCTTGTGATTACTCCACTGCTATTAACTGATACTTCCAATAATGGGAAGTATCCGCGGCTGTCTGTTGCCCCGACAACGCGCACTTTGTATGGTTGACCATAAGCTACGAGTTTTGTATTAGTGCCTATCGGTTCTTGCGGATCTTCGACTGGATCCTTTGGATCTTCCACCGGCGGATCTACTGGTGTTTTTTCTTCCCAATCCCCATCTCCTGTCGGAGCTGTGACAACATCATCACCCGGGTTTTCGATGATTAAATCCAAATCATCATCTTCATCAGGATTGACCGGATCTGGCTGTGCCGAAGAAACCAGGATTCTAATGGTTTCTACAGGAACGCTTTGCAGTGTCTTAACTGCAAGGCTGATAAAACGGTTGGAAGTGATTGTTGCGGACGACAACGTATCCACATTCGAAGGATTTTGTTTTGCAACCAAACGCTTCTCCAAAATAGAGATAGCGTCAGCAATTGAAAATCCATAAAGATTTTTAAACCCCGCATTGTAAGTAGCATCGTTGCGCTTTGATGTTCCATTTTTACTGATTTCATCAAAAAAAACAACTGTGATTTTACCATCAACCAGTGTAATTGAAATCATTGCCTTGTATCCATGAGAATCAGCAATCGTTTCCGATGTGCTGTAAGTACCATTGATCCAACGGGTGACGACTTTATATACATCTCCATTGGCTTCCGTGACAAGTTTGGATGAATCCGACGGCTTGATCAGTACGGGTGTTACCGGACCGACGACAACCGGATCATTCTTAGGATCTTCCACCGGTTTCTCCTGATTTGGATCTGTTTGATCAGGGTTCGATGGATTGACGATAATCGGATCTTGATTATCTGGATTCTCCTTCTTTTTGCTGCAGGCAGCAACTGTAAGCATAAGCGAAACAACTAAGAAAATTGCAATAAATTTCTTCATCTACATGTCCCTTTCTAGACGTATTTATATTCTACCAAAAAATCTTGTGAAATCAATAACATTTTTCATGAATATGTGTATTTTTTCACTTTCAAATATTTACAAGTTTTTGCATCACTTTTCAAAATTTTTCTGATTATCATCCGCTAAAATTTCATTATAAAAAGTCTTTTTTTCGGAGTAAAATCAACGATTATATAACTTTGAATATTGATGTGTTATAATCAAAAGGATTAACCGAGGTATCCATTATGAAACTAAACAAAAGCTATTTCTACACATTAAGAGAAAACGTCAAGGATGAAGATTCCACCAGCGGCAACCTGTTGGTTCGCAGCGGTATGGTCAAAAAGAGTTCTTCCGGCGTTTACATGTATTTGCCTTTGGGCTACAAAGTATTGAAAAAAATCGAAAACATCGTTCGCGAGGAAATGAATGCCACTGGGGCTCAGGAAGTCCTGATGCCCTCCTTGATTCCGGAAGAAGTATACATCGCTTCCGGTCGTCGCGAAGGATTCGGATCTAGCATGTTTGCATTAAAAGATCGCTTCAATAAACCGTTTGTCCTTGGACCGACGCATGAGGAACTATTTGCTGCAGCAGCAGCCATGCACATAAAATCTTATAAGGACATGCCCATCAACTTGTATCAGTTTCAGACGAAATTTCGTGATGAACCCCGTCCCCGTTTCGGATTGATCCGGGTCCGTGAATTCATCATGAAAGATGCTTACTCATTTGATACAGATATCGAGGGATTGAATAAATCATATCAACTCATGTTCGATGCTTATAAAAACTCGTTTGACCGCATGAAAATCGATTACAAAATCGTTACGGCGGACACTGGAGTAATGGGAGGTATGTTATCCGAAGAATTTCAGGCGGTAACCGATATCGGTGAAGATATCCTGGTGTTGTGTGATAACTGCGGATATTCTTCCAACCTGGAAGTTGCGGCTTGTGTAAGCAAGGAACCTATGTCCAACGTCTCTTTCGAAAGCAAAGAAATCGTCTTTACACCCAAGGCAAAAACGATTGAGGAAGTTTCCGGGTTTATGGGATTACCGGTAACACAGTTTGTAAAAACGTTGATCTATCTTGTCGATAATAAACCTTTGGCTGTGTTGGTGCGGGGCGATCATGATGTTAACGAAACCAAAGTGCGTAAGCTTGTCGGTGGTTCTTCGATTGAACTGGCCCCTGCCGCGATCGTTGAAGATGCTACCAAAGCTGCCGTTGGTTTTGCCGGTCCGATCGGCTTGACGATCGATGTGATTGCCGATAATGAAGTCGTAAAACTACGTAATTTCATCGTTGGAGCAAATCAAACTGATTATCACTTCAAAAACGTCAATCTTGCGGATTTCAATATAAAATCGATGGGCGATATCCGCCAAATCAAAGACGGTGACCGCTGTCCGAACTGTACAAGCCACGTCCACTTCAAACACGGCATTGAAATCGGTAATACGTTCAAACTTGGCGACAAGTATTCCAAAGTCATGAATCTTGAGTATCTTGATGCCAACAATCAATTACATCCGGTCGTCATGGGTTCATACGGAATTGGTCCTGGACGCTGTCTGGCGGCGCTGGCAGAACAGAATCATGATGAATATGGTGTCAAATGGCCGATGGCCGTTGCCCCTTTTGAAGTGGCGATCGTCATCATCAACTTAAAAGTCGAAAAACAAGTTCAGATCGGTAATGAACTCTATGATTTATTTAAAAACGCCGGGATCGATGTCGTACTTGATGACCGTGACGAACGCGCCGGAGTCAAGTTTAATGATATGGATTTATTGGGTGTTCCACTACGGATCACCGTCGGAAAAACCGTTGAACAAGACATAGTCGAGCTAAAGGTAAGAGGCGAAAAAGAGAGCAAATTGATACCTCTCAGTGATGTGTTGGTTCAGGTAAAATCAATGATTAAAGAACAACTGTCGAAATGACAGTTTTCTTATGCAAGTTAGCCGATTTTCTGTGCATCTTATCCAAAAAAATACTCATAAATCATGAATATGATATTCTATATTCGAGGAGGACCTCTTATGAAAAAAAGATATTGGATACTGCTTATTGCTATAATGCTCATTTTACCTCTTGCACATATTGAACGTAAAAAAGC
>PHAF01000030.1 GCA_002841605.1 Firmicutes bacterium HGW-Firmicutes-10
GATATTGATCCATTTCTTCCCGCCGTTTTTACTGTACTGCCATTGAAAAACAGGCTCTGGCTTGGCAGTGTATCCGACATAGAAGGTTGCGCTTTCTCCCGCTTTGACAGAAATATCTTCAGGATGGTCGGTGACGACAGGTGGTGAATCAGCAGGCGCTTCGACAATAACTTTGACACTGGCATATATTTCATTTGTGTTTACGATTTGATTCCCTGTAACCAAAGTACCTTTGAAGACATAGGTACCAGTGATATTTCCGTTATAATCCGGAATCCCAAAATCCCAAACCACTTCCAGTGAGGTAATGCTGTAATCATCTAAAGTGACAACAACGGTTGTTGGAAAGTTTATTTGACTATATACTGTACCATTTGGAACAATGATATCCGTCTGGGTTTCTACGGAAATAATCTCTTTGGGCGGGTCTGAAACGGTAACAGTGATACTGGCAGCAAGCCCACTGATATTTACTATTCCTTCTACTGCAGCCAAAGTTCCTGTAAAGAGATAGTTTCCCTTAGTATTCCCGTCATATATCGGTGTTCCTCCATCCCAAGTCACTTGCAAAGGTACAATGGTGGTATCATCTAGTGTTGCAAAAACCGTTAAGGGCAAACTGAAATTACTTAAAGGTGTCCCAAAGAGCACAACAATTGGAGTAAAATCCTCTAGTGAAATGATTTCGGAAACCCCACTTGGCAACAGGTAAGGATACCCTTCATCGAGCACCCAAGTGTTTGTAAAGTCCCAGTCGACAAAGGTTCCCTGAATCTGCATTTCGGCATCTGTAACAACTGTTCCAAATCCGTTATCAGGGCCGAGGGAGTAGCTTGATAATATCGGACTAGTGATTTCATTTTCTCCCACCAATCCACCGTGATACAGCCCAGTGCCACTGACATTACCCAACGCATAGCAGTTTTGCACAGTGCTATTATCATTATTATACCCAACAAGACCACCAACTGTAAGTATTTCAGTTGGATCATCGACACCGTCGATTGAAACGGCACCCCATGCATAAGAGTCTGTGATCTTGCTATAACCTGCGTTCTCTCCAACAAGTCCTCCCACATGATCGTATCCAGATACAGCACCTGTTGCATAGGACTTGCTGATTGTGCTCTTGTTATAGTTATAACCGACAAGCCCACCAACTTCTACTGCATATTCGGTGCCGGTCACCAAGCTCTCTGAGTGTGATTCAGATATTGAACTTTTACTACTAAATCCAACTAAGCCTCCTACATCCATATTTCCATTGACAATTCCTTTGCTTAAGGAATATCTTATAGAACTATCATTAAAGTATCCGACCAGACCGCCTAAATCATTTACAGCATTCACTGATCCATTGAAACTTGAAAAGACAATATATGATCTATAGGTGAAACCCGCAATACCGCCTACAGCTGAGTTCCCAATCACACTTCCAGTAACATGGATGTCACTGAAGACAGATAATTCTGCATCTCCGACCAGACCACCTGCTAAATCATAGCCCGTAACATTGACATCTGTGAGGTATATATTCTTGATTGTGGCGTTTTGAGTTGCACCAAACAAGCCTACGGCATAATATTCGGTTTCCTCCCACGACGTTGGCACAGGCATGTTGATGTATAGTCCGCTAATGGTATGGCCAGCACCATCTAAGGAACCCTGGAAAGCATGATTGTCCCAACTCCACCAATCACCGATAGGCTCCCAGCCTTTACCATCGTTAAATGGATAGACATTCAGGTTGATATCTTCTGTTAATATGAAATGCTTATCGTGATGTTCCCTACCTAAGTAATACCTCACGTTATTCAGTTGTACTGCAGTTGCAATCTGCCATGGATTTTCCTCTGTTCCTAATCCACCTGCAAAGTCAGTTAGCACAGCAGCATGACTGACAGCATTGAATCCAACCAAGCTAAATATCATTGTTATAACCAAAAATAAAGGTAAAATTTTTCGACCCATTTTAAATTAAACTCCTTTCTAAGTTTTTGTTTTAAAACTTTATCATACCTATGCTAACAAAATCTGCTAAGCACTTCCCCCATCAAATCGCGAAACCTTCAGCTGGTCCTTTATCACCGCTAGCAAACCCTGCATCGACAATTCTTGTAATTGTCGCCCGATCCACACCTTAACGATATTGGTATCCGGGCTGATGCCGACGAGCAGGAGTTTAGAACAGCTCTCCGTCAGAGAAAAAATAAATTCCATATGGGGTGTCTCCAAATCAAACAGGATTGCATCAGGCTTCATGGATTCAATTTCCCTGACATCATTTGGTAGCGCCAGGTTAGTCAGATCAAATTGGCCGCCGCTTCGCAGGTTCTCTCCGATCGCGCCCAAAATCAAGGAGTCGCCTAGGATGAAAATGCGCTGCCGTTTTTCCATAAGCTCCACTTTCCTTTACACCTTCTTTCATCATCAGTGTATCAGCGATTGCCTCGACTTACACTAGCTCAAACGTCATAAAAGTGACAGTCAGCTGACTGTCACTTTTACCAAATCGGGACTTGTCTCAAGCGACAGTACCCATTTATGTATATTTGACTATCCTACTTAGGAGTTATATCCTTCCCCAAACCGATACGTCCGGCATAAGCCAGGACTTGTGCACGGTTCTCCATATGTAGCAGGTTCATGATCTCCACCATATGATATCGGACCGTGCGCGGGCTTAAGTATAGCTTAGCGCTGACTTCCTTATAGGAAAGACCCTGAGAAACCAGTGTCAATACTTCAATCTGCCTACTATTCAATCCTCTTACCGGTGACACATCTGAAGATTTAACCGGATTTGCGGGCAAGTCTGAGACGGATGACTCACTGAGACGGGCAAATTCCTTCAACAGTTTTGTCGCCAGACCAGGTGAAAACGGAGGGATGCCCTCTTGTGCCTGTATCAATGCTTCTATCAGAGTGTTGGCATTGATGCTCTTAAGCAGGTAGCCACAAGCACCAGATTTTACGGCTTCAAAAAGGTCTTGGTCGTCAGTGGATGTCGTCAGGACAATAATTTTCATTTCCGGCATTTCTGCTTTGATAAATCGGATAGCTGTCAGACCATCGCATCGCGGCATGCGAATATCCATCAGAATCACATCCGGCTTGAGTTGGCGCGCCAAAACAACGGCCTGCTGTCCATCCGACGCCATGCCTGCCACTTGCACATCATTTACCTCTAACAGGTTTTGAAGTCCTTCCAACATCAGACGGTTATCATCGACCAGTAAAACTTTCATAACGCTACCTCCTGTCTAGGTGCCGAAAGGCACATCGAGAACGACTGTAGTCCCTGATCCCGGCTGAGACTCTATGAAAACAGAACCTCGAATTTTCGCCATCCGTTCTTGCATGAATATCAAGCCGAAGTGCTTGTCAGGCTCTAAAATTAAATCAGCCGGATTAAAACCGTTACCATCATCAGAGATGCTGATATTCAGGTGGCCATCTCCCCGTACAAACACAACCTTCACATTATGAGCACCGCCATGCTTGTTGGCGTTGGTCATAGCTTCCTGAACGACACGCATCACCTGAATACCCAAATCAGAATTCAAAACGTCCTCATCCAGCTCTTCGGGCAATAACAATTCTGTGTCAATGTTATAGGAAGTGTGATAGTGATCGAGGTATTTCTGCAAAGCATGGAGAAAAGACCATTCTGATGCCATCACTGTCCTTAGACTGAAGATCGACTCGCGGACATCGGCATGGGCTTCTTGGGCAACTTCTACCAGACGGCTCAGGATAGGCACTGTTTTTCCGGTGTTACCATCCATCGCCCATTTTTGAGCAACTTGAGCCTGCATGCTGATGTAGCCGAGCACCTGTCCGATACTGTCATGCAGTTCACGTGCCAGGCTCTCACGTTCCTGCAACGTGGCAACTACCCGCTGCTGCTCCATCAAAAGTTCCTGTGAACGTCTTTGCGCGGTTGTATCATGAAGCAGAAGAAGATGTCCAAGCGCTTGGCCACTTCCGTCCAACAGAAGTGTGAGGCCTAAACTGTAATATCGGGCAGCTAAGCCTAAACCTAGACTGATTTCAGATTTTTTGAGTTTTATCTTGTCGGGCTGCACTTCAATACCGGAATCGGAGGGCATCACTTCCACTACTGCCCGTCCGCATAGACTGGAAGCGGGTTTATCAAGTATTACCGTGGCGGCAGGATTTATATCCACAATATGTCCCTGCATATCCAGCACAAGCATACCGTCAGTCATTTGCTCAATGACAGTGGTTCGAGCCAACCGAATTGGATCCAAAACACGGAAACGAAATAGGGCAAAGGCATAAAGAGAACATGGCAGACCTATAACGACAAAGACTGATTCGCCCGGGCTGAAAAGGTGATTATAATAACTGTCAAGCACATACATGATCCGGCCTAAAATCTGGCCAAGTAACATGATCGTCACTGGCCAGCGGGATTGGGGAAATCCGATTGCCAGTCTCAGCAATACAATCAGATTCACTATGCCTAGCAGATTAGCATACAAAATCGATATCCAGGTGCCGATGCCATACTCGGGTATAACATATACATCCAACGAAAATGAAGTCCAAATTAGATGATGATAATTGTCAGTTATCATCAGGATAAATACTAGAAGTGCGGGGATGGATAACAGAATCAAATTCCGGCGTGTAAGGAAACGACCAAGACCCGCATATTCGATAAAAAAACAACTTAGGGCAGTAATTGTGGGTATTTGCCATAACGCGTGAAATTTCATCCAAAAAATCTTAGTAGAAAAGTCCAAGGCCGCAATTTCCAGGCTTGATCCGATTGCCCACAGCATAGCAAAAAGACATCCGACAGCAAAAGCCTTTGCGCCAGTTACATTTCGACGGTTCCAGCTATAAAGTCCAAGGAAAAAGGTCAACGCGATCGAAATCATCGCTGGCCAAATATCCTGACTATAAGCATAATACCAAGTCATAGGCCCTCCTTCCTCCAATAGAAGTTTACTAAGGGACACTAAACATTTAACTATTAAATCACAGGACATTGGAAGAACACTATAATTTCATTATACCCAAGTAATCATCAAAAACTATGGACATAGTTTCTCGAAAAGATTTACTTGCTTTTCTAGCACATTTTCATATCGGCTAAGCTTTGTAAGCGTGACAGAACTAACCCCGGATAGGTGTCGCATGTCTTTCTTATTTATGTCTTTATCAATCAGCAGCTTCCAAAGCTTTTATAAATTATTGCCATGGTTTTACGCCTCTATAAATTTATTTCATTATATCGTTTGCACGAGAAAATAACAATAATATTTAATGATGTATACTTTAAATACCATCTAACGTTTGCATCCACTTGCATGTGGTCGCTTTTTCATTTCGAAGCGTTCAAATTTACTGAATCTTTTGCTTATAGTCAGATTCAATGAATTTTATCCAACCCCCTTTGAGTTTATCCTTTTTTTTGGTATATGATTAGCGGCAAATTTTTCTCAACAAAATTATTTCCCTGGTACTCAACCAATGAAATTGTGTGTTGACTAATAGAAGGGAGAAAACTATTTGAAAAATCTCAGACTTATGGTTTTCTTTAAGGCTACTAGATGACAGGAAATATTTTTGATTCTTTTCTTAATCTCCATTGGTAAGTGATGGAAAGAAGTCAACCCTCGCAAGGATCAGAGCCGCTGTGTTGAAAAAGAATCTCGAAACCGCAAAAGACAGTCACTAAACACAAAACGCATTCTGACACTTGTCAGGAAGTATACTGAAAAAACCGAACTGGATACTGAAATCATCCGAGAGTTAATTGATAGAATCATCGCATTCAAGACTGAAAAGGTAAACAGACGAAAGACACAGCGCAATCAAATATCCTACAACTGCATCAGTGAAATCAACATTCCAGAAAAGGACGAAAAATCGACATAGTCGATTTTTCAGAAATTACAAATCCCTATTTGACCGCCCCTAAGTACGACTTTTTTACTTTTTACTGACTTTTTTGGGTCTTTTTCGAGTAACTTTGAAAATGACTCCTTTCTCAACATTGAATGCACTTGGGATAAAGCCATAAGCAGTCACCACTTTGTGGACAATAGCTAATCCCAAACCAAACTGTCCATCACTACCCTTTTCATAAGCTTTGAATAACTTCGAAAGTCGATCATCGGACATCGGCGGTCCGTCATTGAAAACCGACAACTCATTATCATCGAGTACGATGATTATTTTACTCCTAGAATATCGGATGGCATTATCCAACAAATTCTCAACAACGACTCGCCACGGCTCCATCGAACCTGTGTAAGAAACCCGTTGTAAATTCGTTTCAATCTTGATTTCAGGTCGAATTACCTTAAGAGATAAAATTGCTTTTGAAACGACATCGATCATGTCAATCTCCCCAACTTCAACTCCTTCGCTCGCCAAGTATCCCAATCGATTCAGTAACAATAAACTCTGAACTTTCTTTTCCAAGCGGTTTGCATGCTCGATAATGACATCCACACTTTTTTCCAAAGTTTCATATGGATAAACACCATCCTTGATACTCTCACCATATGACTTGATCGTAGCTATCGGTGTTTTTAAATCATGGGAAATGTTATGAATCATCTCTTCCTTCAATTGTTCCGAACGTTTGATTTCCTCCTGCATAGCGACAAGCGCAGAAGCAACTTCACCAATCTCATCCCTACGATCGACCTTCAAATCCGCTTCCTCACCATGCCGGATCTTTTCAATATAGGCGCGAATTTGATTCAACGGATGTATCAGATAAGCAACCCATATCATTAAAAGGAAAAACAAAACACTGACAACAATGACCATGATATTTACAACGCTGTTGAGCAACGTTGCCTTAAACTCATCGCGATATGAACTGGAAATCGTTGAAGCTATTGCTGTAGTCATGTCGATTCGTGAAATGGTATACAAAATTTTCTGATCATCCATAACAGAAATATAGTCACGACTGTTTATCTCCTGATTTTGAGCATTTGTTCTAAGTTCATCAACAAGTTCTTTCGATAAAGAATCGACATTCGAACTTGCCAGCATCTTACCATCACTCGTAAATATAATATGAACGATGTTAGGATCATTACCACCATAAAGCACACCTTGTGAAACGCTTAATCGGTAATTATATACGATATTTGCCTGAGTTCGTCGAATGATGCCATACATCTGACTACGCACGAACCCATCGATGTTCCATGATAAAAACATAAAGAAAAAAGACACGAAGAAAATAATGAAAAGAAAAACGATTCCAAACAGCTGCTGAGTTAACGAGAACTCCTTAAATAATCCGCGAAACTTCATCAGCCTAACCGATATCCGAATCCATAAATCGTATGAATACTGAGATTCGGCATTTTCCTGCGCAACCTCCGCAATGTATCATCAACGACACGATCCGATCCATAATAATTGGTTTCCCAGACTTTTGTCAAAATCTGATCTCTTGAAAATGCGGTTCCTTTATTTTTAATAAACAGCATAAGTAAATCAAACTCTTTGGTCGTCAACTCTAATTCATCACCGGCATCAAACACTTTCCGCTGTGTTTCGTCAACTTCATATCCATCAATGTTGATTCTTGTAATAGCATCCTTATAGACCCGTCGCATGATATTGTTCACTCTTAAAACCAGTTCTTTGGGAGAAAAAGGTTTGGTTATATAATCATCACTGCCCTTTTCAAGACCGATGATACGGTCAAACTCTTTGTCACGAGCAGACATAAAGATGACCGGGACTCCCGGAGAGTGAATTTTGATTGCTTCAATCAAATCAAACCCACTGCGATCGTCAAGCATGATATCCAAAATCCACAGTGAAACATCCTCATCACCCACATGCATGGCCGCCTGATCATATGTCAGATAAGAGCGTACTTCATAATTCTCTTTTTCAAGATAGCGCTTTACCAGTTCATTCAAATCCTTCTCATCTTCAACAACACATAAAACTCGTTTCATAGCGACACCTCTTTGCATTATCATACCAAAAGAAAAGGACTCTTTAAAGTCCTTTAGTTTTAATCAGCTCGACCACTTCACCAACCAGCAGATTACATAGCTCTTCACTTTGTGCTTCAACCATGACTCGCACCAGCGGTTCGGTCCCCGATGGGCGGACCAAGATACGCCCATTACCATGAAGTTGCTCTTCGAGCACTCGTATTTTCTCTTTTAACTGCTCATCTTCCATAACCGCTTGCTTATCGTTTACGCGAACATTCTTTAATAATTGCGGAAAAATCGCAACAGGTTCAGTAAGTGCTGCCAGAGATTGGCCAGAATCAGCCATGACTTCCAACAGTTTCATCGCTGTCAACAGACCATCACCGGTAGTAGCATGATCTTTAAAAATGATATGACCGGATTGCTCCCCGCCCAATTTTACATCCTGCAATAACATTTGCTCATAAACATATTTATCGCCGACCTGGGTTTGAATGTAATTAATGTCTTCCTTTTGCAAAGCTTTATACAACCCCAAATTCGACATAACAGTTGTGACTATTGAGTTCTTACTCAAACCATGATACTTCTTCAAATGTAATCCACAAGCGTACAATATCTTATCTCCATCAATCAGATTTCCAAATTCATCAACAGCAATCAGACGATCAGCATCTCCGTCAAACGCAAAACCCACATCCGCACCCAACTCAACGACTGCCTTTTGCAAATGCTGAGGGTGCGTCGATCCGCAATCGGTATTGATATTGATTCCATCCGGAGTATTATGAAACGCCCTGACATCGCAACCAAAACGGTTCAACATTCGTTGGGCCGTGGCAACTGCCGAGCCATTTGCACAATCGATTACAACTCGCTTATTCTGACAATCAAATTCAAACAATGAAGCCATCCAATCCAAATATTTGTCCAACCCTTGCGAATAATCAAACGACTGACCTATTTCACCATCAACAGCAAAAGGGATCGTAACTTCACCATCGATATATCGCTCGATTTCAGCTTCGATCGAAGCAGAAAGCTTACTTCCCTGAGCATCAAATACCTTGATACCATTATCGTAATAAGGATTGTGAGAAGCAGAAATCATGACTCCGCAATCAAATCCTTCACTTTTAACCAGATAAGCAATGGCCGGAGTCGGTGCTACCTTAAGCAAGTATACATCACACCCGGCAGCCGTTGCTCCTGCAGTGATCGCAGCTTCAAACATCGCTGATGAAATCCGCGTATCCCGACCGATCAAAATTTTACCTTTCGATTCTCGCGAAAACAAATAACCTAAATAACTGCCCACAGCAAACGCTGTCTTAACTGTCAACGAATCGTTCGCTTTTCCGCGAATACCATCGGTACCGAAATATTTGCCCACACTGATTCTCCTCTTATCTTATGACTTCTATAGATATGACTTGTTTCTCAGGTGTAAATTTCACCAGAGTCGTACCGCCATCCACATAAATAATGACATCTTGTAATCCTAATTCGATATTTAACATATCAATATAAACTTCCATGTTATCCGCTGTGATACTCGCTATATTTTCTTCAGTACCAAATAATTCCACATTGGTATAGGCATCTTCCGGATCGACGATCGTAAAACGATACCCTTTTATATTGTTGCGATAGCGGATCATAACATCTTCGACAATCCGTTTAATACCATCGCCCAACTTGATTTCCATATTGACTTTGGTCACGCTAGACTTTCTTACACCACTTGGCAACGTTACCGTATAAACCAGATTGGTATCCCCGGTCAGCGTCGTAGCATTGATTGGAATACGCAATACATCGATTTTAGCCAATACCGATTCCGGAGCAAACAATGTAATTGAATTGTGATCCATCATAATCGTAGAAATCGCCTTGCCATTAGGAATCTCCCCAACAGGATCGACAATTACCGGAACAGTTTTCGATGGCGAGGTAACATTCACTGTCACATTGACCTCTGCAGGCATGATATCTGCGATAACACGGTTACCCAATTGATCATAGGCAACGATTGGAACTTTTTTGGTAAAGCCTCCCGTAACACCGGAAACATCGATAAATGCCTTAACAAAAGCAATGCTATCCAGAGTGCTTTGCGATGCCCGGACAATGATTTCACTGAGCTCAAGCTGAGGCTCGCCAAGAACATACTCCAAATCCATTTTGTTTACATTAACAAAGTCGTAATCCAAAATAAACTTTGCGGACACTTTACGGGTTACTGTTACGATCGCCGTTGACGGTGTGACCGCAACATTGACACGTGGAGAAAAGTCAGTTGGCACCAAATTGATTTGATGAACACCTTCAGTCAAACCCGTTAAGTCAGCAACTACTTTATAACCGCCTTGATTTTTTGTCATCTGTATATCAGCAAGTTCACCAACCAACAAAGCATTGACTTTGACTGGCAAACCAGATATCTCATACACCTCATTATTTGCTATGACAGTAAGCGGGATATCAGGAATTTCCTCACCTGAACCACTTATTCCCGAACTGAAAATATCAGCACTGCCAAAGTTGATCGTTGCATACAATAATATTGCCAATACCAGCGATATAGGTTTTCCAAAACGCGGGTTAAAGAGCAGTTTATCGACCCATGCACTCAACCAGCGGATAACCCGTAAAACAGAAAGTTCAACACTTGCATAAGTCTTCGCAACTCTTTGACTTTGACTGGCTATTCGTTTGGCGATTTCAACTCTTTCATCCGTAGATTGACGTTGTGGTCCTTTTGTCATGTTTGCTCACCTCCAGTCTTATCATCTGAATCATCAATTTTTGATTGATCATCAGTCAAATCAAGAGATAATTTTTCTTCAATCAACTCTTCGGTAACAAGTTTGCCGTTCGCAAACTGCTTGGCTGGTTTCTTTTTAAACCGCCTGAACAGTGTATCGGAACTTGTGCTTTCCTTATTAAAAGCAGGCGCAATGATTTCTTTGGCAGACAACGGCTGATCACCAATCGGCTCCGGCTCAGCTTCGACGATAGCTCCCTTACCGTCCTTAATCGCAAAAGGCATCCATCGCTCTTCCTGAGTCGGTTCATACTTAAGATCGGTTTCCTGATTCATAATCATCCGATGCAAATATTCGTGCAATTTCGTTCGTGTGACCGGTGTCAGTTTTCCTTCCTCAGCAATCGATACTTTCCCGGTTTCTTCCGAAACGATGATCGTGATGGAATCAGTGATTTCACTGATACCGATTGCTGCTCTGTGACGAGCCCCATAACGCGAAGGCAACTCCATGTTGGTCGGCGGGAAATAAGCGGAGGCACATGCGATCCGATCCCCTTGGATAATGACTGCGCCATCATGCAACGGTGTTGATGTAACAAAAATTGAACACAAAAGTTCGGACGTAACAACGGAGTTCATCGGTGTTCCGGTCTTGATGTAATCAAGTAATGAATGAGATTGTTCCAGTGTGATTAATGCACCGGTTTGACTTTCGGACAATTGCATCGTAGCATTGACAAGCGAATCAATTAGCTGTTCGCGCTCATTCCCTGATAATGCGTTTAAGCGTGAGAAAACACTGGATTTACCCAAACGTTCCAAAAGTCCTCGGATTTCCGGTTGGAAAATAATGATAACTGCCAAAAACCCCCAAGTAACAAACATATCTGCCAACCAGGCGACCGTGCGGAAATTAAAAAATGTCGCAATTGATTTTATAAATAACACCAGAATGATCCCTTTGAAAATCTGGATCGTCCTGGAATTGTTTCTGACGATTCGGATAGTGTAGTACAACAGGATCCACATAAAAACGATATCAAAGAACATGCGCAGCACTTGAATGATCGTTTGAATGGTTGAGTAATTCAACATGGTTCGTCCTCCTTTAAGCAGATTTAATTATATCACATCTTGGTTTGTTAAAAAACCTTACTTTTCGCTACCCCATAGTACCAGAAATTCAACGACCATTTTGATTTGATTCTCTTTTGTGACCGTCGCCATTCCGTCATCTTTTTGAAATCCGTAAGAACCAAACTGAGAATGATTCCCTCCTTGAATGACATAAAACTCGCTGTATGGTGAAAATTTGCTTTGTGCATCCGCAAATGCTGCCAAATTCAGTATTTTGTCTGATGATCCGCGAATAGAAATCATGCGGACATCACTGTCAGAAAAATCAGCCGAAGGATAAGAAGCAAGAAAACCGATGCCAATGACTTTCTCATTGTTTTTAGCCATTTGTGCACCCATGACTCCGCCGAGAGAATGACCTACGACGTACCATTGTTTGACATCATCATATTTATCCATCCAAACTTTTCCGGCATTGATGTCAAAAACAGCAAGATGAAATGGAAAAGATACGATAATGACCCTCTGCCTGGATTCTTGGGCTAATTGATAACCCAAAATAGCATATGCCCGATAGTCGACTTTGCCTCCGGGATAGATGATCCAACCAACACTTTCATCCACACCTTCCGGAGTGATGACCAATGCTTTCTTCATGCCCATTTTTTCTTCAACGATTAAATCGCTTTGACGCTCGATCAAAACGATTGCTTCAACCGTCGGTTCATAATGTTGAAAAAGATAAACCGTAACCGCAAATATCAGTATCGCAATCAACGTAATTATTCTAAAATATCTTGCTCTAGTTTTCCTCATAGCAATCTCCTTGATTTGGATATAAGATCATTTTTAAACAACAATCTCTAACCAATTAATATATTGTCACACTCTTGTATTATAACCTATCTTTGATTACAATGTACAAGTGAGGTAAACATGAACACTTCCATAGTAACACTGACCATCGAAAATAAAACCGTAATTTTAGTCAAAACAGCTCACGTATCCGCACAGAGTGTTTTGGATGTGAAAGAAACGATAGAGAATTATAAACCATCCACCGTATGTGTTGAACTTGATGCTCAACGCGCAAAAGCATTTACTGAGAAACAATCCTGGGAAAATGTTGATATCATATCCATCATCAAGAAAAAACAAGCCGGATTTTTAATGACCAATCTGATTTTGAGTTCATACCAGCGCAAACTGGCAAAACAGTTGGATATATCGGTAGGTGCCGAAATGATGCAGGCAATTCAGAGCGCCAAGGAAACAGGTGCGCGCGTCAAATATATCGATCGCAATATCCAGACGACCTTTATGCGAATATGGCGCAATCTGGGATTATGGGAAAAAGCCAAACTGCTTACCGCTTTGATTTCAAGTATGCTCATTGATGAAGAAATCACGGAAGCAAAATTGGAAGAGCTGAAGCAATCCGACATGATTGAACTGGCATTAAAAGAAGTTGGCGGGAAATTTCCTTCCATCAAAAAGGGACTGGTCGATGAGCGGGATCAATATATGGCTCAAAGCATCAAACAAGCTTCTGGCGATATCATCGTCGCTGTGATCGGGGCTGCACATGCACCGGGAATCATACGCGAACTAAATAATACGCATAGTTTGTCAGAGCTCGATAAAATTCCAGAAAGGACCTGGTTCAGCAAAGCTGTCGGCTGGTTTATTCCTGGATTGATTCTAATACTGATCCTGATAACATTCAGCTTTGACTCTTCGATTGGCGTTCGTCAAGTCATGACATGGATCATTTTTAACGGAGGCCTATCTGCTTTGGGAACTGCACTGGTTCTTGGTCATCCACTTTCCATACTGACCGCATTCGTCGCTGCGCCGATAAGCTCGCTGTCACCGTTGCTTGCAGCCGGTTGGTTTGCCGGGACCGTGGAAGCCATCGTGCGAAAACCGATGGTCTCTGACTTGGAAAGGATTAGTGAAGACGTACATACGTTGAAAGGGTTTTTATCCAATCGCTTCCTTCATGTCCTGCTAGTCGTAATGAGTGCAAATCTGTTCTCAACCCTTGGTACGATACTCTCCACAATGGAAATCTTCAAAAACTTCTTCGAAACGATATTCTAAAGGGGCAATCAAGCCCCTTTTTTTATTTCCATAAATCGAAAGGATATAATCCGCTCTCTTTCATTTTAGCCAAAGCTTCAACGACCGACGGTTTATCTTCTCGGTAAGTGACCCCAAACCAACGATCTGAGGAAGACAGCATCCTTACCTTAAATTGATCCTCTGCCAAACCTTCTCCGACTGCGGTTGGCAAGACATGCTCACACTTAAACGGATTGCTTTCTAGCTCATTTTTCAGAAAACGACGGAATACAAACTGAAAGTAAGGAAAAACAGCGGGAGTAAAACCCCAGTAATTCATTGAAACTTGACTCTTAGGATCGATGTCCGTCATTTGACCATCGACTTCGACCTTAAGTACTCCATCAACATAACCGATCTTTGGTCTCTCTACGATTTTTTTCAAGAAACCACCCTCATTTTCGCAAATGGCACGTGTGACCATTCCGGAATGTGTAACTGTATTTTCCAAAATATACCCAACCATGGCATATTCATTATCCTTAATTTCATTGCTTAAAAAATCGTACATGACTTTAAATGAATTTCTGCCATAATAGTCATCTGCGTTGATGATCATAAAAGGTCCATCCAAAATATCCCGACAGGCCAACAGTGCATGAGTTGTTCCCCACGGTTTCTCGCGTTCTTGCGGATACTCGAACTCGCTTGGCAAGTCATTCATATTCTGATAAGCATAAACTACATTCATATGTTTGCGGATTTTAAAACCTAATGCTTCTTCAAATGCCTTTTCATGTTCACTGCGAATAATCAAAACCACTGTTTCAAAACCCGCTTCTTTTGCATCATAAATCGAAAAGTCAATGATACTCTCACCGTTGCTGCCCACGGTTTCAATTTGCTTTAATCCACCATAACGACTGCCCATTCCTGCGGCAAGAATGACTAATACTGGTTTTTTCATAATTACTCCCCTTCAACAATGGATACCTCCATCATAAAACAACATGTGTCCATCAATCTATTAAATTATAACGAATACAGACATAAAGTTAAATAAAAAAAGCACCATTCGGTGCAATATCGGCAAAATGGTGCCGCTACCCAGAATTGAACTGGGAACTGAGCATTACCATTGCTCCGTTTTACCATTGAACTATAGCGGCATAGTGCATAAACAATGATAATAAA
>PHAF01000031.1 GCA_002841605.1 Firmicutes bacterium HGW-Firmicutes-10
GTTTTATATGTAAGGAGCTGTCGGTTGATTATCGCCGGATGGATCATCCTGAAGATGTTATCACTGAATATGAGCAACGCTTTTTAGAATTGAATCAACCCATATATCGATCCGTTTGGAGGAAAAAACGATGAGTAAAGAAATTTTGATGAAAACACTGGAGGATTTGACGCAGATTTACGGTGTCAGCGGCCAGGAACAATATGTTTCCCGATATCTTAAGAATGAGTACCTGAAATATACTGATGAAATCATATATGATAATTTGGGAAGTATTTTTGCTGTTAAAAGAAGCAAGAAAAAGAATGCCAAAAAAGTGATGATTGCCGGTCATATGGATGAGGTTGGTTTCATCGTTAAGACAATAACAAAAACCGGTTGTCTGACCCTGCATCCGATTGGCGGATGGTGGTCTCAAACCTTGCTTGGTCAACGGGTTGCGGTCATCAACAGCAAAGGTGAAGTATTCAAGGGGGCTATAGGATCGATTCCGCCTCATTCTTTGACGGATGCGGATCGGGCAAAACCGATGGAAATCAAAAACATGCTGGTCGATATCGGAGCAAAAGACAAAGAAGAAGTAGAAAAACTTTCAATCCGTCCCGGCGATATGATCGTTCTTGAAGGAGATTTTCAAATATTGGCCAACGGAAACCGGCTTTTAGCCAAGGCTTTTGACAATCGTTATGGTTGTGCGATGGGACTTGCCCTTTTGGAAGCATTCAAAGACGTCGAACTGGATGTCGATCTATATGTCGGTGCGACGGTTCAGGAAGAAACCGGGCTGCGCGGCGCACAGACGGCCGCATCGATGATCGATCCTGACTTGGCCATCGTCTTTGATTGTTCTCCGGCAAATGATGCTTCAGGAGATGATACGGCTTTCGGTCAGTTGGGAAAAGGGTTACTGATCCGCTTTGTGGATGCAAACTATCTGCCAAACCGCTGTCTGTTGGATGCGTTGATCGATGTTTGCAACAGTGAGTCACTGCCGTATCAATACTATGTCTCCATGGGAGGGACGGATGCCGGAGCGATTCACAAAAACAGTGACGGCGTCGTGACGCTGACCATGTGTATTTGTGCCCGTAACATTCATACAAACAGTTCGATCATCGATCTCAATGATTTGAATGTAGCCTACCAAGCTGCTTTGAAATTTGTCGGCGGGTTGAATGATGAACAAATATCTGCTATGATTTTGTGTAATCAGTAAAGTAAGGGGTGAGCAGATGCGGAAATATTTGATCGTTTTCATCATATTTATCAGCGGATGCTCAATGTCCGGTGTTTCGTTGAATAAGCAAATCGAGGACAGTATTGCTTTTGTATCATTGCAACCGATCATTGATGTACGTAACAACAATTCTCCACTGTACAGTTACTACTTGCCGCGCAATGTCGGCAAGCGCAGTTCGAATCAGTTAGCCGCTACGTTTGTCACTTATGATGAAGAAGTAGTGCTAAGTTTGGATATTGCTTCGATCATCATGACCCGGTTCTACCGGGTTCAATTGGCCGGACAGTTAAGACCGTTGTACGGTACGCAGAATGCACTGGTGAATAAGAACTTTTCACTGAAAGACAGCGTCGGAAGTACATCTGATTATCGAATCGTCGTGTTGCCTTTTTTGGATAATCACTACATGGTTTATGTTCAAAATCAGGCATTTTTGATAAGTGCCTTGATACCCAAGACAAAAATTCAACCGGTATTGACCGATATGCTCATTATTTTACGAAGCGCAAAATCTAAGTCGAATGACATCGTCAATCTGTTTTCCAATAAGGTCGTCGTTGATTATAACCGTATTTCAAAAGAACTTATCCAGTTTATCGCCCCTGAATCCGGCACGATCGTTGACATGATTAAGCTGATTACCGGTGATTTCAATTTTGACGAAAACCTCCCGGATGATTATTTCAATGATATCATTGAACTACCTGAAGAAGAAACCGAGGAAGAAGGAGTTGAAAATGTCGAATAAAAAGACCTTGATCCGGGTTTTTATGCATAATGAATTCCCTGAAATAATGATGATCAAATTTAACGATGAGCCGGTTAGCGAAGTCAAAAGAGCAAATGATGCTGTTTTGCTTTACAACAGTGAATCGGCGTTGATTGGTGTCAATCTGCTAAAAGTGCCTGTTGCTAAAAACGGGTATGTCGAACTAGATGAGACGGTCGAGCTTTTAATCAAAGAAAGATTTTCTGCTTTGAATCTGGGTATTGATATAGATTCACCGTCAAACTTTGTTTGTGGTAGAATCAAAAAAATGGACGTTCATCCGACTCATCCGAATTTGCACATATGCACGGTTGATATCGGTGAAAAGGATATCAGCATCGTATGCTCAGCTAAAAATGCACGTGAAGACATGTTGACTGTTGTTGCATTGCCCAATGCGATACTTCCCGATGGCACATTGATTTCGGATGGTATCGTTGCAGGGGTTAAATCGCAAGGAATGTTATGTTCGTTACTAGAGATTACCGGTGGCAAAAAGCCGGTTCGAGGGTTGATTGAATTACCGAAAGGCACCGAATGCGGTTCCGTATTGGATATCGCCGGTCTGGGAGAAGCACTATGCTAAAGAAACTATTGTCACTGTTTTTTGAAGAAGAGGAAATCGTTGAAGATAAGTCTGTTGAAGAAATGATTGAACCGCCGGTAAAAAAGCCGGAAGTCAAAAAGACAGAGTTGAAAAAATCTGAGAACGGTAAAATCACAGAGAAGGAACAGGTTCCTATTGAAGTGATTCGACCGAAAGAAAAGGAGTTTGTCGATATCAAGGCAGATGATTTTGAGGTTGCAGAATATAAACCGGCCATTAAAAAAATCGATATCGATAAGGAAAAAGAAGTTGACATTAAACCGATCCGAAAACCGATCGTAACGGAATCAAAACCCTATGAATTTGCGCCGGTTTTAAGTCCGATTTTCGGGCGTTCCGATAAAGAACCGGCGGTTAAAACCGTGGTTCAGTCGATGCCCGTGGAAGAAAGCAAAAGCATCCTTGGGACAATCATCAGTCCGATTTACGGAATAACAAAAAATAAGAACCGGCCGGTTGAAGTAAAGCAAACGGCGTCTATCGAGAATTTGACTCTGGAGCAGATGCTGGGGGTTGAAAAAAGCGAAAACTTTCTGCAAGACAGTTTTGATTTGATTGTTGAAGAGGATCAACCTGTTTCAAAAGCCAAACCTAAAACACTGATGAGCTTGTTTGAGGAAGAAGAGGATAGCGAATGATTTATCTTATTGGAATAAAAGGGGCCGGAATGGCTGCGTTGGCATGCATGTTGCACGACATTGGTGAAACGGTTTCCGGCAGTGATATTGATAAACACATATTTACCGAAGATGAGCTGCATCGCCGCAATATTCCGGTATATCCTTTCTTGAGTCATGAAATCCTTGATCATTCGACGGTCGTCATCGGAAATGCATTTTTAGACGACTTTGAAGAAGTGAAGCGGGCAAGAGCCAACAAAACGTTGAAAATATTCAGATATCACGAATTTCTGGGAAAACTGATGGAAAACTATCGTACGATCGCTATTGCCGGCAGTCATGGTAAAACAACGACGACCAACATGGTTTCGACAATGATGCAGCAATACTTTAAATCGGGACATCTGATTGGCGATGGAGATGGTCTGTTAAAGAAAAATGACCGTTACCTAGTGGCCGAAGCATGCGAGTACCGCCGTCATTTTTTGGCGTATCGTCCGCAAATTGCCGTGATCACCAACGTCGATATCGACCATGTCGACTATTTCAAAGACGAAGCCGATTATGCATCGGCTTATGAGCAGTTCTCAGAAAATGTAAGTGAAGTATGCATCGTGTTCGGTGATGATCCTCGTTCACGCAATCTGAAACTTTCATCGAGTGTTTTATTTTATGGAATTGAAGAAAGCAATGATGTTGTTGCACAGAATATCATCGAAACACCGACTTCAACATCGTTTGATGTCATTATTCTAGGTAACCGTTTCGGGCGTTTCGAACTGCCTTTTGTCGGAACACACATGCTTTACAACAGTCTTGCCGCAATAACGATCGGGTATTTGGAAGGACTGACTGCAGCACAATGCAATCAGGGATTGTCGCTTTTTAAAGGTGCTAAGCGACGCTTTGTCATAACCCAGGTCAAGGACAGCATTTTCATCGATGACTATGCCCACCATCCGACGGAAGTATCAGTTACCGTTGATGCCGCACGGAAACGTTATCCGGATAAAACGTTGATTGCAATATTCAAACCACATCGGGTATCACGTGTTTTTCACTTCGCAAAAGAGTTTGCGGAAGCCTTATCGAAAGCCGATGTAGTCGCATTATGTCCATTTACAAGCATTGACGATAAAGAGGAAGGTATCGATATCGATATCACGTATCTTCAAAATATGATAGAAGGAAGCTTCATTGTTGATGAAAATGAACAAGACGCAATGCGTCTGGCAGCGTATAAACCTGCCGTATATTTGTTTATGAGTTCGAAAGACATATATAATTTGAGCGATTCAGTAAAGCGCTATCAATAATCTTGAAAATATTTTCAAAATTGTGTACAATAATTCTGAGGTGATCACTAATGGATGAATTATTGCGCGCATTACAGGGAGTTTCAGTACAGTTATTGCCTTTTTTAGGCGTAGTGGTACTGATTTTTCTTATCTTGATTTTGCGCAGGGTCTATTTACTTTTAGCTGACATAGGTATAACGGTCGTGAAAGTAAATTCGGCTATGGATAAAGTAAATTCGAGTTTGGATGAGTTCAAGATGCCGCTGTCAACACTGTCACGGCTGTCACATTCAATAGATTTGGTACACACCGCAACCGAATCTGCCATTAAAGGCGCCGTTCGCGTCGTATCTGAGAATTATGAGTGGATCAAAGATACAGCTTTATCAGCGGTCAACAAAGTAAAAACTAAAAAAACACAACCGAAAGGAGAAAACGAAGATGAATGAGTTTAAAGATCAAGTAGATCAAACCGTTGCGGAAATCAACAAAGATGTGGAAACTTTTAAAGATGATGTCGATCAGGTTATTGAAGAATTGAAAGACAGCGAAAAAGACAAAGTTTCTAAAATCAAAGAGGATGTCGTCAAGGCAATCGAGACTGTCATTGAATCAACAAAAAAACTGATCCATGACCTGAAGGAAGATGAAGAACTTAAGGCCAAACTGCATCAGGCAAAAGAAAAAGCGATAGAATTGCTTAATGATGCTAAGGCAAAACTAGTCGAGATTAAAGAAGATGAGGCTTGGAAACAGCGTTTTGCGAGCGTAAAAAACAAGACGGTCGAAATTAAAGACAAGGTCGTAGATAAAGTTTCCGAAAATGAGGAATTTGTTGAAAAAGTGACAGATTTCAAAGATAAGGCTGTCAAAGTTACGGTCGAAACGTATGAAAATGCCAAGGAAAAAGTAGATGAGTTTATTAATCGTCCGGATGTTCAGGAAAAAATTGAAGATGCCAAAGAAAAAACCGTCGATTTTGCTGAAAAAGCGGTAGATAAGTTAAAAGACTGGCTCAAGCCAAAAGCTAAAGAAGAAGAAAAGTAGGTGGGGAAATGAAACGTGTTACGATTTACGATGTAGCGAATGAAGCAAAAGTTTCGCTTGCCACCGTATCCAGGGTCATCAACGGATTAGAAATCGTTCGTGAGGACACTCGAGCCCGGGTTGAACTTGCGATCGAAAAACTTGGATACAAACCCAATGCCATTGCACAAGGGTTGGCTTTGCAAAAAACGACAACGATTGCTTTGGTCGTTCCTGAAGCCAGTTTTAATTATACAGGCCAGATCATCAACGGATTGCTGGATGTAGCGAAGATTTATAAGTATAACATCATGTTGCATACAACAACTGAAGGAATTCTTGAAATCAATGAAATCATTGAGAATATCATTAAATCACGTGTAGACGGTGTTGTCATCTTTAATGACAAACTGCTCTACAATGAACTGAAAGAACTTACAAAATATCAGTTTCCGATCGTATTGATTGGAAATCGCATGTCTGAAAACAATGTTGCCTGTGTTTATGTTGACATTGAGAGAGCCGCTTATGAGTTAGCACTTCAGTATATAAGTCGTGGCCAGAAAGACATTGCTATTATTCAGGATAGAAAGAATTCCTATGCTATCAACCAGCTGATCAGAGGCGTAACACGTGCATTTGAAGAGAATCAGTTGAAATTTGAGCAGTATATCGAGATTCCGGCCATGTATCGCAGTTCTTATGAGTTTTTGTCGAATTACTTTAAAGATAAAAGGCATGACTTGATCATTGCTTATCGCGATTCACAGGCGTTAGCGGCAATTAATGCTGCCAATGAAAACAACATTCCTGTACCAAAGGAAATGGAAATCATTTGTGTCATCGATACGAAGTACAATGCCATGGTCCGTCCGCGTCTGTCCAGTTTTTCAATCCCGTCCTATGATTTAGGAGCGGTCGCCATGCGGATGATGACCAAGCTTTTGCATCAGGAAGTATTCGAAGAACGCGAAATTGAATTGAGTTATTTGTTTACTCCTCGTCAATCCACAAAGTAATTGACGATATCCGGCGGATTAGTTATAATTTCAATATCGCAAAGACGGGAAAAAGTAATTGCAACGTTCTTCAGAGAGACAGTGGCTGGTGAAAACTGTTGTAAATAGCAATGAAATACGACCCTGAGCTTCTTTATGAAAAGTAAAGACGTCGCCGGCGTTAACGGATAAAGTGCACGAAAGTGAACTAAGGTGGTACCGCGCATCATAGCGCCCTTGGAATCAAGGGCGTTTTTTATTTGAAGGGAGAAAAATATGGATTTTTTAGATGAGTTGACTTGGCGGGGGCTAATCAAAGATGTTACTGATTTAGAGGGTTTAAAAGAAAGAATTAAAACACCGATGACAGTGTACTGCGGATTTGATCCGACAGCTGATTCTCTGCATATCGGTCATCTTCAGCAGATTTTACTGTTGAAGCGTTATCAGCAACAAGGGCATCACCCGATCGCATTGATCGGTGGGGCAACAGGCATGATCGGAGATCCGCGTCCGACAACGGAACGGTCGTTGCAGACACTGGATGAAATCAATCAGAATATCGTTGGTATTTCAGCCCAAATCCGCTCGATTTTGTGCAATACGGATTTACCGGTAACGATCGTAAATAATTATGACTGGTTAAGTAAAATTGATATTTTGACTTTTTTACGCGATTTCGGAAAACACTTTAATGTGAATTATATGATTGCAAAGGATATCGTTTCATCACGACTGGCGACCGGTATTTCATTTACGGAGTTTACCTATACGATTTTACAGGCAGCTGACTGGTTGCATTTGTATCAGAATCATCAGTGTGAGATGCAGATCGGTGGCAGTGATCAGTGGGGTAACTTGACTAGCGGCAGTGAACTGATCCGCAAAGTCGTCGGTAATCAGGCGAAAGTTTTTGGTGTGACTTCACCGTTGATCACCAACTCCGATGGAAGCAAGTTCGGTAAAAGTGAAGGCAAGAATATCTGGCTTGATCCGCAAAAAACCGATTCCTATCAATTTTATCAGTATTGGATCAATGTTTCGGATAATGACATCATCGATTTTATGAAGCGTTTGTCGTTTAAAACAGTCGATGAAATAATGTCATTGTCTTTGGCAATGGAAACTCAGGCACACCTGCGTTTGCCTCAAAAAGCGCTTGCCGAAGAACTGACTGAACTGGTGTTTGGTAAAGAAGGTCTGATTTCAGCATTGAAAATCACGGAAGTACTGTTTTCAGGTCAATTTGATCAGTTGAGTCTTTCTGAACTTGAAGTAGCCCTTGCAGAAGCGTCTTTTGGTGAAGTTTGGGAGGATACCTTACTGATTGACTGTCTGGTACTGGTAGGTGCCGCAAAGAGCAAAAGGGAAGCCCGTGACTTGATTACCGGAGGTTCGGTGTTGGTCAATGGTAATAAGATGGCCGATTTGGAATTTATCGTACAAAAAGAAAATGCCTTGCATAAGTCACTGACTGTGATTCGCAAAGGCAAAAAATACTACTTCGTTATCCGGCACATTTGAAATATCCGCCTTCGGGCGGTTATTTTTTTGAGAAGACCAAATATGATCCCAAAACGATCAATACTACCGGCCAGCTGAGGATGTTACGTAAATATTGTCCGAGATTGGGATAGATGTTGAGTATTAATAAATAAATACCAACCAATACAATAAACAGTCCTGCTTTTTGTCTTGATGTCATGTCATCACCTCGAAAACCATTATACACCAAAAGTACGCTTTGTGTTATAATACTTCAGAGGTGTTTGTATGCGTAAATGGACGTTCATCATCATTTTTACCCTGATTTTATCCGGGTGCCAATGGTTTGACAATGACGATATCGATCAAGCAAAATTTCAGCGTTATTCGGCTTATTATACATCGATCTTTGATAATGACCGTTTTGTTTTGTCGTCTGAATATTATGATCTCGAAGTCGTCATGAACAAAATCAGCGAAGCTGAATATCGTTACGATGTTATTATAGACTCACCTAAAATTGCTATGTATGCGATTGAAATCATGGTTGTTGAGAACAACATTACCCCTGAAGTTGCGGATAAAATGATGCCGACCATCGGTATTTTTGAGGATGTTGAATACAATCTGATCCCTTATCAGGTAAATATCGAAAAAGGGTATGTCAAAGGACTGATCGTCAACGGTATTTCCGAGAAACCGGTCATCAATCTTAAAATCATGGTGCTTTGGCGTGATTATGCCAAGCTGCTGGTTAGCAGGGAATTTTTTGAGATAAACAAGACTTATAATGATGGTACCCCGATTGAAGATCCGGTCGATGAAGATGAAGACGGTGAGGAAACCAACCCATGACCGATCGCAGGAAACAATCGATCATTGCCGGTGGGCTGACAAGTTCCGCCGGTATCTTTTTGTCTAAAGCCTTAGGTATCCTTTATGTTTCTCCTTTTACGGCATTGGTATCCGAATCCAATACGGCCTATTACGCATATGCTTATTCAATATATGATTTACTGTTAAGGATTTCACTGGCCGGCCTGCCATTTGCGATGGCAGCCCTTGTCGCCAAATATTTAGTAAAAGATGACTTGAAAACGGTTATATTGATTCGAAAGCTGTCAATGTCCATCATGGCAGTTTTTGGTTTTGTTTCGATGATGATCGTTTTATTATTTTCAAAAGGAATCGCAACACTGATCGTTACGGAAAACATGACGGCCGAGACGCTTTTAAGAACACAGAATGTATTGATGATCATATCTCTGGCCTTGTTTGTTGTGCCTTTGCTCAGTAGTTTCCGCGGATTTTATCAAGGTATGAAATATCTGAAGGAATATGCCTTCTCACAAGTATTAGAGCAGTTTTCGCGAATTCTGTTTTTGTTGGGGATGGGCTTTTTGCTGGTCGTCATATTGAAAAAGGATTCGATGTGGGCAGTTTACTTTGCGGTGTTGTCCACCTCGGTTTCAGCTCTTATCTCGATTTTCCAG
This sequence comes from Firmicutes bacterium HGW-Firmicutes-10, assembly GCA_002841605.1. Lineage (GTDB taxonomy): Bacteria > Bacillota_I > Bacilli_A > Erysipelotrichales > Erysipelotrichaceae > UBA2227. The sequence goes on from PHAF01000031.1 coordinate 9,537, forward strand.
TTTTTGTTTTTAGATAAAAAGGTTTACAGGGATTTGAAATTGAGGGCAGACCTTCAAGAGACTGAACCAATCAATCACAAGGAAATTCTGATTGAAATGTTTAACTTCTCGATTCCATTCTTTCTTATGTCGATTTTCAGTATGGGATTCAGTATATCGAATTTGTTCTTGTTTAACCGCTCGATGTACCTTGTCTCCAATGATGAATCACAAATCAAACTTTTGTATTCAATGATCATGTTTACGACCAATAAACTGACTTCAATTCCTCAGGTTCTTGCTCCGGGGTTCTCGATTGCCATCATTCCATATATCACGGCATCATACGAGCGAAACGATATGAAAGAAGTCCGGAAGTACATCACCGATGCTCTGAACACTGTGCTATATCTGGCAATCCCGCTAAGTTTTACGTTGTATTTTCTTTCTGAACCCATTTACTATGTCATGTACGGAGCGAAGAATGTGGCATTGGGATCTGTCGTCTTGAAGATAGCAACTCTTTTAGCTTTGACCGGAACGATTTCTCCGGTGGTTACGACGATGATGATGTCTTTGCGGATGAAACGAAATGCCATGACCAATTGGATCGTTGCATTTTTTATCAATATGATTACGATCATGCCGCTGATATATTTATTCAATTTTTACGGTTCCGTGCTTGCTGCCGCACTATCTTCTTCGTATGTTATATTTGTTTCACTTTTTCAAGTCCGCAAAACCCTGAAGGTCAGATACAAAAAGACAGTACGTCTGATGTTGTTGATGTTTTTGGGTATGGTGGCCTTTTATGTGGTGAGTGTACTGTTTAACTGGATCTTCCCCGACCCGACACAATATTCGAGAATTCTGATGCTGATCATCTTGGGATTTGGCTCAGTTTCAGCGCTGAGCGCTTACTTTGCCCTAACATATGCATTACAGGTGCCACAGGCGATTTTCGGTGATGATTTTGCAGATCGGATCATCGGCAGGTTCAAACGATGAGACTTGATAAATATTTGTCGATTGCGGGCATTGGTTCTCGAAAAGATGTAAAAAAAATCATCCGACAAAAAAGGGTCACCGTGAACGGGGTGATCTCAGTCAATGATGATGTGCATATCGATCCCTATTTGGATGAAATCAGGGTGGACCAGCAGATTCTTGATGTGGTTCTTGATGTTTACATCATGTTGAACAAACCCCAAGGAGTCGTAAGTGCGACCAGCGATGATTTGCACAAAACGGTTCTGGAGTGTATCGATGTGACATTACCGCCGGGTTGCTTTCCCGTAGGCAGGTTGGATATCGATACCGAAGGGTTGTTGTTGATTACCAATGACGGTGATCTTTCTCATCGTTTGTTGTCGCCCAAACGCAAAGTCGACAAGACCTATTACCTCGAGTGCAGGGATACTATTGATGACAAAACAGTTGATATTTTGCGATCCGGTGTTGATATTGATGACGAAACTTTGACACTGCCAGCAGAAGTAGAGCTGCTTTCTGAGGTGACAATGAATCTTACGATCAAAGAGGGGCGTTACCACCAGATCAAACGAATGTTGGCTGCTTGCGGAAATCAGGTCACTTACTTAAAAAGGATCAAAATGGGATCTTTAAATTTGGATGATGACCTGGCACTGGGTCAATGGCGGTTCTTAAGTGAATCAGAAGTTGAACAACTGAAAAAAGGATAAGAAAAACCCCGAAATCAATTTCGGGGTTTGTTCTTTTATCGGTTGTAGAATTCGACGACGAGTGCTTCGTTTAACTCAGCATTGAGTTCATTGCGTTCCGGGTAGCGAACAAAGGTACCTTTTTTCGCTTCTTTGTCGACCGTGACGAAATCAACGGTGTTCAAGGTTGCTTCCAATGAATCGCGCAACAAGTCTAAGCCTTTCGAAGTTTCTTTAACTTCGATGACCATTCCCGGTTTGACGGAGAATGATGCAATGTCGACTTTTTTGCCGTTGACCAGGATATGACCATGGTTGACCAACTGGCGGGCCGCATTACGGGTACGACCGAAGCCCATACGGTAAACCACGTTGTCTAGACGGGCTTCTAACAAGCTGAGGAAGTTATGACCGGTAACACCTGCCATTTTTACGGACTTTAGATATGTGTTATAGAACTGACGTTCTGTGACACCATACATAAAGCGGATGCGTTGTTTTTCACGTAACTGTAATCCATAGTTGGATAATTTTGCGGGACGTTTTCCGCCGTGCTGACCAGGCACGCTTTGACGTTTCTTAAGTTCCTCACCGGTTTCAAGAATTGAGAAACCAAGGCGACGGGCTTTTTTCCAAACCGGTCCATTGACTCTTGCCATGTAAATACCTCCTTATTGTTTTATGGCTACATAAAACAACAACAGGCGCAAATCATCATTGAGGGGTGTTTGTCTTGGGTATTTCGCTTTTTGCAGCAAGTTACTTTACTCCATCACTTGGATGTGACAAACGCCAGATTCAAGACTTTGCGAGCTGCCATCATTTGACGCTTTAATACTATACCAAAAACGCTGAGTTCTGTCAATTTTTACCTCAATCAAACTAAATTTATGATACAATATGAACTATGAGGTGAGTTTATGAATCTTGATGACATATTAGCTCTGCTATCGCAAAGAGAAGTATTGTTTGGACTATCCGGAGCACTCTTTTTACTGATCTCCGTTTTGGTCTTTCGCCGGTTGCGTTTGGGCGGATATTTGAAGAAACTGAGAGAACTTGAAATCCGATACAATTCGATTAAGAGTGTACCCCTGCAGTTTAAACTTAATAAAGCCATTGCTTTGGCACGTGTCAATCATGAAATCAGTGAACAAACCCAGTCTTGCAAAGAGGATTTTGCCAAAATATATGAAAATTTTAAATCGCTGGCCGTGATGCTTGCGGATACGGAAGATGAGCTTTTGATTGGTAAGTTGAAAACAGCCAAGGAAAATCTTGCTGATTTAGGCGATTTGATCAATGAAGAGCAAAAGCGGGTAGAGGAACTTGACGGAAGATTAAATTCGATTCTGGAACGCGAAAATCAGCAGCGATATGAAATCACCCGTTTAAAAGATGAGTTCAGGGAAGTGAAAAGTCAAATTGCCTCCAAGGCAGCTGTTTTAAATTTCAGTATGGAAACCATCGAACACGAAGTTTCGGAAATCGAAAAGATGTTTACGGCATTTGAAGAATGGATGTTTGCCTCGGAGTTTGAAAAGGCAGAAAGTAAATCTTCAGAAATCAATGAGGCCTTGGCAGTTATAAAGAATCAAATAGAAACTTTACCGGATTTGATCAGTTTAGCAAAAGGGCTTTTACCCAGACTTTTGGACGATGTAGCTTTTAATTACAGCAGGATCAAGCAAAAAGGTGTCTTTTTGAATCATTTGGAAGTCAGTAAAAATCTTGATCTTATTTCTGCTACGTTGAAAGAAGACTTGTCAGCACTCCGTCAAGGGTTGACCGACCGAGCGAAAGAACATTGCGAGGAAAATCAAAAACGCCTTCAACAGTTGTTGGTTGCCATGGAACGCGAAGATAAGGCGTTTGACGAAATAGCTGTCATCAACAAAGCACTTTTAGAGACATCGACAGAAAATGCCAATCTGTTTACCGAAGTGCGCAAGAGTGTTGAAATGGTTGCGCTCCGTTTTGGTTTCAGCCAGTTAAGCACATCTCTTCCGAAAATCGAGAAAGAGATGATGGCAAGTATGGAGACCTTCCGTAAATTGGAACGCATGAACCGCGAAAAATCGATCCCTGCTTCAACACTGCTGATTTCGTACAAAGAATGTCAGCAGGATATGGCAAATCAAACAAAGGATACTCAATTGATCAAAGAACAGGTCTTAAGAGCTTCTTCGGATGAAGAGCGCGCAAAGAAGCAATTGCTCAAACTTCACTTGATCATGAATGAAATCGAAGTTAAGATTCATCGTCACCGGTTGCCGCAGATATCGGAGAATTATCAAGGGGATGTTGCCCGATGTCATCAGTACATTGAATCGATCGAAGAGTTATTATCTGTCAATCCATTGGATATCAAGTCGTTGAATCTGACAGTCAGCGAGGGAATTGATTACATATACAAATTATATAATAACGTCAATAATATCGTCGGTATGGTCGACATGGTCGAACATGCAATCGTATTTGGCAACAAATACCGCTCCAGTTTCCCGGCAATTGATTCGGAACTGACCCGCGCTGAACTTTCCTTTAGAAACGGGGAGTATACGCAGGCATTGACGATCGCTTTATCTGCCATTGAGAAATTACATCCCAATCAGTTTGAGGATTTGATTAAGGAGAATGCCCGCAGTGCAAAGCATACCTGAGATCTATTTGGATTACGCTTCTACAGCGCCTATTCATCATGAAGTCATTGAGGCAACGCATACTTTGTTGCCTCAGTTTTATGCTAATCCCGATTCACTGCATACCTTGGGATATCAGGTAGGGGATTTGATGCGGATCAGCCGTGAGAAAATTGCTTCACTGCTTGGTGTGACGCCTCAGATGGTTATTTTTACCGGCTCGGCTACCGAAGCGAACAATATGGCCATTAAAGGTGCAGCCTTCAAAAACCAGCATAAGGGAAAGCATTGCATTACGACCAAAATCGAGCACAGCAGTGTCCTCAACGCTTTCAGACAACTTCAAGAATATTTCGGTTTTGAAGTAGACTATCTCGATGTCGATGCGTACGGCGTCATTTCTTATGATCAATTGAAACAGCTACTAAGAAAAGACACCATATTGGTGTCAATCATGGCTATAAACAATGAAGTTGGATCGATAGCGGATATTGAGCAAATCAAGAAAATCGTCAAGAGCAACAGTGCAGCCATTTTGCATGTCGACTTTGTGCAAATGCTTGGAAAATATCCGATTGATCTCAATCGCATCGATCTGGCTACTTTTTCAGCCCATAAAATCGGCGGACTAAAAGGTTCGGGATTGCTGATCAGAAATACGCAAGTAGAACTGATGCCGCTGATCAGTGGCGGTCAACAAGAATTTTCTTTGCGCGGAGGAACAAGCAACACACTGGCAAACATTACTTTTGCCAAAGTACTTCGTCTGGCTTTAGAGAAAATGTCATCTGAATTTTCGCGCATCAAAGAAATCAATGATTATCTGCGCAGCGAACTGATGCTGATTCCGCAACTCGATATCCTGACACCAGAGGATGGTTCAGTATATATCCTTGCGTTTGCCTATCCGTCGATTCCTTCTGAAATCATGATGAATGCATTGAGCCAGCGTAAAATATATGTGTCTGCTCATAGCACCTGCACATCTCAGTCTGCTTATTCTCATGTTCATTTGGCAATTGGTCTAAAAGAACATACGGCCAATGGTGTGATTCGATTGAGTTTTGGTGATCAAACGACCATGGAACAGGCTCACCGGTTCATAGAGGTATTTAAGGAGATTGTT